>JBAXRL010000466.1:0-3215 GCA_037131205.1 Actinomycetes bacterium
CCTCGACGGCGGCGCCGCGGCTCACGAGGCGCCGCGCGGCCGCGCGGCCCACGGGACCGAGCCCGAGAAGGAGGACGCGCCGACTGAGGAGGCTCCCGGCCGCCGCCTCGAGCGCGGTCACGTAGCCATCGGCCGTCGCGGGGTCGTCATCGACGCAGCGCCCGTTGCGGGGGTTCAGCGCGATGAACCGGAAGTCGTCGGCGAGGAACACCACCTCTGCCGCCCCGTCGTACGCTTCCTGGATGCCGCGCACGTCCGGTTGCGCCGTCACCCAGGCGTCGCAGCCGAGATGCCGTAGGATCGCGACCACGCAGTCGCTGAAGCCGCCGATGACGCCCTCCCCGCTGGTGACCGGCGCCGCCGCCACACGTGCCCCGTAGAGGGGCACGCAGACCGGCGGGTGCGCGACCGTGTTCATGGCGAGCTCGCGCAGGCCGAGGCCGGTGAGATCCCTGAGCCCGGCCTCGAACTCGTTCAGGCGCTCGGTGAGCGCCTCTACGTCCTCTGTCGTAAGCCTCGTCACGATCCTGTCGCCTCCGTTTGCGCCGGTCTTCCGGCCTCCGCCGCCAGATCCAGTCGTTCGCGGCGCGCCAGCTCCCTCACGGCCTCGTCGGCGCGCGCCCGCGCCTCCTCGACGTCCGCGCCCGTGGCGATCAACGTAGCCGCCCAGGCGCGCGCTCCGCGACGGTGGTCGGTCAGCGCCTCGTCGATGCCGAAGAAGCCTTTCACAAGCCGCAGCGGAGCAGCGCTCCCCATCACATGCTCGCCGGCGACCGTGAGCAAACCATCGTGAGCGTGGACGTGCTGGTACACGCAGGCGCGGCGCGGCGCGCGATCGACCCGCGGGGGCGCTCCGCGGATCGCCGTATCGTGCAGCAGCTCGACGATATTGAGCCCGCTGGACCAGTACACCGCAGTCGGCGTCTGGCTGGGGAGGCGGGCGTCGATCTCGAGCACTTTGGCCTCCGCCCCGCACACCATCACTTCGACGTCCATCAGTCCGTTGAGACCGAGGCCCGCGGCGAGACGTACGGCCGCGGCGTCGAAGGCCGCCGGCGTGCCCGGCGCCACGGCGTGGTCCCAGGCGCACGAACCGTCGGGGCCGGCGGCCGCGGGCGCTCCGGCCGCGGCCTCGCCCACCGGCGCCACGACGCGCTTGCAGTCGTAGACGGCGTCGAACTCAAGGCCGGTGATCTGCAGCGGGACGGCGTGGCCGCCCCACGCGAGCACCTCGAGCGACAGAGACGGTCCGGCGACGTACTCCTCGACCACCGGCCGGTGGCCGCCGGCCGCGAGGCGCGCGAGCGCGGCCGCCAGCGCGGCTTCGTCGGCGACCACCGAGACGCCCTCGCTGCCGCTCGCCGAGTCGGGCTTCACGACGGCCGGAAAGCCGCACGCCGGCCAGGGCAGGGGGTGCGGCGCGTCGAGCTCCGCGAACAGCCGCCGCGAAGCGAGCTTGGACACGCTGACGCGGTACGCGTCCAGGTCGAAGAGCAGGGGGACGCCCCAGGCGGGCACGCGTGCGGCCAGCCACTCCAGGGTCGTCAGATCTTCGCAGGCCGGCAGCACGGCGTCGCAGGCGGCGACGAGCGTCCGCGCCCGAGCCTCGTCGGCGACGATGTCCGCGACCACATGGCGGTCGGCGAGGCCCGCGGCCAGCGGAGCCTCGCGGCGGTCGACGAGGACGGTCTCCCAGCCGGCCTTCGCGGCCAGGTAGACGGCCTCGGTACCTTGCAGCTTGCCGCCGACGACGAGCAGCCTCACGCGGGGACCTCGAGGCGCGCATGCGCCGCGGCCAGCCAGGCGCGATACTCGGCGACCGTGCCCGGGCGGAGCCCCAGCCGCGCGAGGTGCGGCAGCACGCCGGCCACCGTGCGGTTGCCCTCGTCGATATCGAGCTCGGCCTGCGACACGCCGGCCAGACCGACGGTCGGCGGCACGATCGAGGTCACCACATTGGCGCCGGCGTTCAGGCGCCGTTCAAGGCCGCGGATGCCGTCCACATCGAGAGATCCCGGGATCAAGGCGTGGGGCATGGCCAGGCGCATCGTGGCGATGGTGAGCAGCTCCGCCGCGTCGCCGCTCGTCTGCACATCGGCCAGCGGCGTGCCCGCCTGCGGCACGAACGTCATGACCCGGACCTGCTCCCACGCAGCCTCCCGCATCGCCGCGAGCGAACAGGCGCGATCGGCCGCGGTGTCGCCGATGCCCGTGAGGAGGCCGTCCTCGACGAGCAGACCGGCGCGCCGGGCCGCGCGGCGCGCGGCGACGCGCGCCGCGAACGGCTGGCCGATCCGCAGGCGCTCGTACAGCTCCGGGCTGTGCGTCTCCTGGTACAGCGCGTACCAGTCCGCGCCGCTGGCGCGAAGGCCGGCCAGCACCTCGTCGGGCACGACGCCGGGCGAGATCATGACCGGCAGCCCGCTGCCCTCGTGGACCGCCTCCACGAGCTCGAGAAGCCCGATGTAGCCGGGCTCCTCGTGGATGACCGGGTCTTCGCCCATCGTGAGGTCGAGCAGGACGACCCCGGAGCCCGCAAGGCCGCGACAGATGGCCACGACCTCGTCCAGGGACTTGCGATAGCGAGGGCTCTCGTCGTTGTCGGCGCGGTAGAAGCAAAAGGCGCACGCGTTGCGGCAGTAGGTCGAGAAGTACACAAAACCGTAGAGAAAGACGGCGTCGCCGAAGCTTCGGGCGCGCGCCTCACGGGCGGCCGCGAACACGATTTCGGCGGCCTCGCCGCGGGCCGCGAGAAGCTCGGCGAGGTGCGGCTCTTCGAGCCGGTCGCCGGCGAGCGCGCGGCGGCAGAGGCCGCGGACTGCGCCGGCGGTGCGCCCCAGGGAGTCGCTCCTCTTCAGCGGAACTCGAGTACCTCGCCGGCGGGTCGCCGCGACGTGGGCGTGACGGCGCCCGCGGGCCGGCCGATGGGCACGACGGCGACCAGCCTGGCCGAAGGCTCCACGCCGAGCAGCGCCTCGATGGCGGGCGCCGCCAGCACCGGGGCCGTCATCCAGCACGAGCCGTAGCCCAGGGCGTGGGCCGCCGTGCAGAAGAGCTGGACGGCGGCGCCGATGCTCTGCAGGTCCGGGCGCGCGCGCCGCCTGTCGCGCTCCTCCACGCCGAGGCCGCGGGCGCGCAGCATCTCGTCGGCGTGCGAAGAATAGGGCAGGCCGAACACGGCCATCACCAGCGGCGCTTCGACGAAGAACGTCGCG
>JBAXRL010000467.1:0-3208 GCA_037131205.1 Actinomycetes bacterium
ATAGGGCAGGCCGAACACGGCCATCACCAGCGGCGCTTCGACGAAGAACGTCGCGTAGACGCGCAGCGCCTTGAGCTCCTTGCTCTTGCCGGCGAGCTCCGGCCAGGCGGCCATCTCGTCGATGGCGTCGTCGACCGCCTGCCGCATGGCCACCCGCGTGGCGGCGTCGTCGACGGCGACAAACCGCCACATCTGGGCGTTGCCGGCGTTGGCGGCGCGCACCGCCAGCTCGACCATCGCCGTCACGTCCTCCCGCGGGACGGGGTCGGGGAGGAAGCGGCGCACGCTGGCGCGGCCGCCGACGGCGCTCTGGAGCCCCGCTGCGGCGAGCTGTCGTGTGGCGGCGTCGGCGTTCATGCGCGCTTCAGCCGCCCGAGATGGGCGGCACCACGGTGAGCTTGTCGTCGTCCTTCAGCGGCGTGTCCAGACCCTCGAGCGCATTGACATTGCGCGCGTTCAGAAACACGCCGGCCCACATCCTGCCGTCTTCGCGAAAGACGCGCGGCTTGAGCCGCGGCTCGGCGGCGATAGCGAGATCGAGCGCCTCGGCGACTGTCGTGGCCGCGCACTCGATCTCCCGCTCGCCGCCGGCCGTGGTCATGCCGACCGGCAGCTTGACGTAAGCTCTGGCCACGATCAGGCCCGCAGCTCCTTGTCTTTCTTGTCGACCTTGAGGTCGACGGCGTACACGTACTTGTTCTGGCAGAAGGCGATGCACTGCGGCTCGCCGCCACAGAGGTCGCACTTGAACGCGACCTCGCGGTCGGGGTGCTCGTGGATGACGTCCGTGGGGCACACCTCGTAGCACTCGCCGCAGTTGGTGCACTTGTCCTCGTCGACGATGAGCACGAAGCCCTCCACGGAGTCGCCGACCTTCTCTTTGCTCGCGAAGAAGCCCTTCGGGGTGACGGTGATGCGCGTCGTCACGATGGCGTCGTTGGGGCACGCTTCCTGGCATTTGGCGCAGCCGGTCTGCAGGCAGGTATGGCCCTTGATCTCGGCGGTGGTGGGGTTGCACTCGGCGAACAGCCGGGCGACGGACGGACGGTAGCCGGCCTCGTGGAACGCCGAGCACGCCAGCTCGCACATGTGGCAACCCGTGCACTTCTTCCTGCTTATCATCACGTGGGGCATCGGATTCCCTTTCTAGAGGCGGACGTCGACGCCGAGCTCGGCGAGTTTTGCCTCGGTGGGCACGCCGTGCTCGTCCCAGCCGCGGAGGCGGTAGTACTCCAGGGTCTTGTCGAGGAAGACCTGCTTGCCGATGATCCTGCCGGCGGACGGGCCGCTCTTGTGCGGCTTGGTGAGCAGGAGCTCGGGCAGATAGTCGTCGGCGGCGGTCATGCCCTCGCGGATATTGAACAGGCGGCCGAGGTTCCAGACGCGCTCACCGGCGAGGGCGAGCTCCTCCTCGGTCACGTCGCGCTTCCAGACGTGCTTGAGCAGCTGGCTCATCTGGTCGAGGTCGATGGCCCAGAAGTCGCACCAGATACCGAGGTACTTCATCGACGAGAAGTTCTGGCCGTTGATGTTGTAGGCCGCTTTGCCCTCCATCGTGTCGGCAGGTTCGTCGCCGGTGATGATCTCGTCGCCCACCGGATACGAGCGCATGTGGCAGCCGCCGCGGTCCGAGGTCGAGTACGAGAGGCTCATGCCGAAGGTGCCGCGCGGGTCGTAGCCGGGGAGCTCGAGGTTCTTGACCTCCATGGCGAGCTCCGGCGCGCCGTACTTCTCGGCGAGGCGCTTGGCGCCCAGCGCCAGCTCCTCGCCGATACCCGTGCGCGTGGCCATGAGCTCGGGCGCTTTGAGATAGCTCTCGACGTCGCCGAAGCGCACGCCGAAGTCCTTGACGCCCTTCTCGGTGAGGTCCATGGCCAGGCCGAGCACCGACCCGCTCGAGATGGTGTCCATGCCCCACTCGTCGCAGAGCTCGTTGAACTTGACGAGCGCCGCGATGTCGCCGATGCCGCAGTTGGCGCCGCAGAGCGCGATGGTCTCGTACTCGGGGCCCTCACCCTGCACCATCACGCCGTCCTGTTCCACGCCGTGGAAGTTGCGGCAGGCGATGGCGCACTGGTAGCAGGCGCGCTTCTTGAGGCGGATCTTCTGGAACGACTCCGAGTTGATGTTGCCGGCGCCCTCGAACTCGCCCTCCGACCAGTTGCGCGTGGGGAAGGCGCCGGCGCCGTTCACGAGGTCGACCAGGATAGGCGTACCCTCCTCGTGGACCCAGTAGTTGTCGTCGGTGAGCACGTGCTCGTCGTGGATGCGCCAGATGTCGGCGAGGAAGGCCTTGGGGTCGCCGACGGTCACCGTGCCGGTACCGCGAAGGGCGATGGCCTTGAGGTTCTTGTCGCCGAGGAGAGCGCCGTGACCGCCGCGACCGGCCTTGTGGTACTGGTCGGTGGAGACGCACGCCCAGGGGAGCTTCTTTTCGCCGGCGGGGCCGATGGACAGCACCTTGGCGTTGGCGTCGAAGTCGTCGCGCAACGCCTGCTCGATGGCCGAGGTCTTCATGCCCCAGTACCTGGGCTCGGCCGGGCGGAACTCGACGACGTCGTCCTTGATGCAGACCACAGTCGGCTTGGCGGCGCGGCCCGTGATGATGATCATGTCGTAGCCGGCGAACTTCATCTCGGGGGCGAACGAGCCGCCCACGTAGCTGTCGTTGAGGACGCCGGTGACCGGGCTCTTGCAGCCTACGATGAGCCGCGACGACGTGCTCACGTTGGTGCCGGCGAACGGACCGGTGACGAGGAACACGGGGTTCTCGGGCGACCAGGGGTCGAGACCGGGCGGTATCTCCTCCCACATGTAGCGCAGCAGCAGCCCCTTACCGCCGATGTAGAGCGCCGCCCAGTCCATGTTGAGCGGCTCTACCGCGGAGGTCAGAGCGCCCATGTCGATCCTGAGCACTTTGCCTTGGTAGAAGTCCAATGCGTCCTCCTGAAGACGTCCGACGGTGTCCGCCGTTCCGGCAGATGCCAGGGAGCTTCGAGCGCGCCGGCGGGAACGGAGGGATTACAGGCGCGCCCATTCTAGCCAAGTGGCTGTGGCGGGGCAATTTAGCGCCCGCTTGCAGGATAGAACGGACCCGAAGCCGATGCCGACCTGGCCATTTCGGCAGAGCGCGCCGCGGCGACCCGGCCCGTGGCTAAGGGCCTATCCCGATAGGGATGTGCGTGCGGGGCGTTCGTGGACCGAGCGG
>JBAXRL010000468.1:0-3207 GCA_037131205.1 Actinomycetes bacterium
ATCACGGCTGGGGCCGGCCCGCGGTGAGGCTACTTGCCGGGCTTCGGGCTGGGCGCGGAGTCGCCCTGAGCCTTGCCGTTGGCGGCGACGGCGGCCTTGTAGGCCGCGTTGAGGCGGAGCTGCGAGCTGATGCGATTCAGCTGCTCCGGCGTGGGCGGCGCCGCGCCGGCGGCCTCGAGCGGCTCATCGAGCAGCTGCGCAGCAATCGTGGCGACCTGCGGCTGAGTCCCAATGACTTCAAGGCCTGGAGCCGCGGCGCCCGCTTCTATCCGCTGCTCTACATGCTCACGCGCGTGTGCGGTACGCGCGACTGGGGGAGTGGCGTCGCGCTGTCCAGCAACCTGCTCGGCAAGGGCAGCCAGCTTCATCTGCATCACATCCTCCCCAAGAGCCTGCTCTATCAGCACGGCTACTCGCGGCCTGCGGTGAACGCCCTCGGCAACTTCACCTTCCTCACTCAGGAGATCAACCTCGAGGTCTCCAACAAGCCCCCGGCGGAGTACCTGCCGCAGTACCTCGAGAAGCATCCCGGAACGATCGAGTCCCACTGGATTCCGACCGACCCCGAGCTCTGGAAGATCGAGAACTACTACACCTTTCTCGACCGGCGCCGCGAGCTTCTAGCTGAGGCGGCGAACGCGTTTCTCGACGGTCTGCTGGCTGGGTCGGTACCGGAGTCGGCGGAGGCCGAACCCGCGGAGCTGCCCAAGCAGGCGCAGCCGCTGGGCGCCGTGCTCGACGAGGACGAGGAGGCGCGGCTGATCGACGCCAACACCTGGGTCGTCGCCCAGGCGCTGCCCGAAGGCGACTTCATGTACGAGATCCTCGCCGACTCGGGTGACGTCATCGCGTGCTTCGACCTGGCGTGGCCCGATGGTCTGCAGTTCGGCCTCAGCGAGCCGGTAGCCTTGCTGCTCGACGAGCCGCCGGAGGTTCTGCAGCTCGCCAACGCCCGCGGCTTCCGCTACTTCACGGACCTCGAGTCGTTCCGCGAGTACGTCAGCCGAGAGGTGTTGGCCGGCGAGGGGATGCCGGCGGTGGGCGTCGGCGCGGTGGCGCCGTGAGAAGGCCCGAGGCGGCGCGTGGGTTCGAGCAGTCGGCGCCGCTTGGGTCGTCAACCAAGGCGCGCCCTCCGCTGCGGTTGTTCAGCGCCGATCCGGGGTCTTCCAAGAAAGGCTGGGCGGTCGCTGACTGCACCTTCGGGGACGGCCCCGACGTGCGTACGCGACGGATCGACATCTCGCATCTCGGGACCGTTGTTGCAGAAGTCTGCAGCGCCGCACAGGAGAGCCATGTGCTGCTGTCTCTGGATGCCCCGGTGCGCGTCTTCGGCGGTCTACAGGCTCCGAGCTCGTTTGAGCCTGCGGGCGCCGCCCAATGTGGGAGAGCATGGCCGTTCAATGTCAATCCGTTTTCGCAGAGGCCATGCGAACACGCCCTCTCGTCCAAACCCACCGTGGTGAACAGCTCGCTCGTGGCGCCCGAGCTCGCGCGGGCCGTGGCGGAGCTGTGCGGGTGGGATGCCGAGTTCCGCAAGTCCGGCAACCGCTCCTTCGCGGACTTTCATGAAGGCGTATCAGTGCTCGGATACATGGGGGCGCCCCATGCCCCGGTCGTGCGGACGTTCCTCGACGCCATGGCACGGGAGGCCACGTCGGCTGGAGTGCGGATCGGGTACTATCCCGCGCCTGAACTCAGAGAAGTCGGCTGCATCACCGTGTTGGAGACTCATCCCGCCGTAGCGCTCGGGTTCTACGCGGCACAGGGCGCGGAAGGCTTCCCGCCGCCCATTCCGCATTACAAGCCGGTGCCCAAATACAGAAACGGCTTGGCGGCCTTGGTCCCCCCGGTCAAAGAGCAATTCCGCGTCCACCACAAGGTCACCCGGCTCCAGCCGATTGACACGGATGATCTGCTCGACGCACTGGTCGGCCTGCTGAATCTGTTGGACCAGGCCAATGGAGTTGGCGACTTGTTCGGCACTGTGGGTGACGGGTACTTCCTCCTTCCCCCGCTCGTCTTGCTGGAGGATTCGACGGGCGACTGGTTCAAGTACGTTGACCTCGTCTACGCCTACTTCTGCGGCGATTTCGTGCGTGACCGCCCAACGTACCGGGGAACGCGCCTGGGCCTCAAGCGCTATTCGCTCACGCAGGGCAAAGAGGTCACGTTCTGGCACATGATCAGCGCGGGCAAGGTTGAGAGCGAACGGACCCCCGAGCTGCGCCGCTGCGAACGGATCCGTTGGCCGCGGCCCCTGATCGAGCAGTGCCAGCGTGATGGGGTCAAGGTCTGGGAAGAAGAGCGCTCGGCGTCGGAGCGGCGCATCCATTTATGGCTTGAGGACCACGACTACGTGGTCGTCCTTGCGCGCAGGAGGGCCGGCACGACGCACGAATATCTTCTGCCCTGGACCGCCTACGTTGTCGATTCCGGCCACAGCCGCAAGAATCTGCAGCGACGCTTCGAGAAGTGGGCCTGAAATGGCTGGTGCCGCCCACTGGGGACGGCACCGTAGCTCCTTCTACGCATGGCAGATGAGCTACTGCAACTCTACCCTAACTCGGTCTTCGCGGACACCTTCGGCCGTCTTCCTGCACGTCATGTGCTGCCCAACGCTTGCCGATCCCCTCTCCAGCGCCTGACGAGTCAGCACCGCGATCTTCGGCTGGCCCTGGCGGCGGCGCCACGCGGAGGACGTCCTCGGGCCGTGAGTCGGCGCGGTGTGGGGCCGGCTATGCTCGATCCCCAGGGTACCGCACTCAGCAGAGTGCCGCTCGACGCCGGCGTCCAGCCTCAGGCGTGGGTACTCAACCAGTCACGCAAGGCACTGTTCAGCCGCGTCTGCCAGCCACTGCCGGTGCGCCTGAACGCGGCCAGCACGTCCGCATCCAGGCGGATGTTCACGTGCTCCTTGGGGTTCGTGGAACGCGGCCGCCCGCGCTTGGGCTTGAGCAGCTCCCGGGCAGCGTCGCTGCCAACCAACCCGGGCAGAACGTCCTTCGCCGCTCGTGCTTCTTTGAACCACTCGTCCGTGGCTTCAGGCGCGTCGTTGTCAATCAGTTCGGGGTTTGGCTTGCCCGGCATAGCGCGTCCTTTTCGCAATGCCAAGCCACGCTCCGCCTCGTTACGCTCACTCTTGGCACAGTCGCAGCTCACCAGCATCGTATTTATTGTACCCACATCAATGCGCGCCCGTCCAGCACA
>JBAXRL010000469.1:0-3205 GCA_037131205.1 Actinomycetes bacterium
CGCTCGGTCCACGAACGCCCCGCACGCACATCCCTATCGGGATAGGCCCTAAGCGACGGGGATGGTCATGCGCCGCGAAAGCGGCGAGCGGCCGCCCAGGCGGCCTCGCTCAGTCCGTCGGCTCGTCCATCGCCACTTCGTAGATGTCGGCCGAGACGCGCCTGCCCCAACCCTTGTTCGTGGGAGTCATGGCCTCGAGGATGCGATCAGCCTCGAGCACCTGATCGCGGCCCTCGCAGTAGACGCAAAGCGCGACGTTGCCGTTGTGGCGGTCGAAGAGCATCTCGACCCGGCTGGTCACCGCGGCGAGCCGGGGCGGGAGCTCCTGCGTGGTTTCACCTCGTTTGAGCGCGGCGATGCCTTCCTTCAGCAGGGTGCCCTCGGCCTCTATCTCGTCTATGTCTCCGCCCTCGAAACGGGCGATCCTGACGTACATCGTGATGCCTCCAGAATGCTCAAGTGAAGTGGTGGGTGCTAAGGGCCTATCCCAATAGGTCTGCACGCACGGATGCGCCCGTGGACACGTCGCGGATGCGGCCCCTCCCCGGCTCCCAAGTAGCTGGGCTACGAGGGAACCGTCTCGTGACCGCCCCGCTCGGTCCCCGAACGCCCCGCACGCACATCCCTATCGGGATAGGCCCTAAGGGCCTATCCCAATAGGTCTGCACGCACGGATGCGCCCGTGGACACGTCGCGGATGCGGCCCCTCCCCGGCTCCCAAGTAGCTGGGCTACGAGGGAACCGTCTCGTGACCGCCCCGCTCGGTCCCCGAACGCCCCGCACGCACATCCCTATCGGGATAGGCCCTAAGCGGGATGATCCCGATTCCGCGCCGGCGATACCGCCCCCCGCGTGCGTGAGCCCGGCTCAGTCGGGGGACGGCGCCTTGGGGGGCGGCGCCCTGGACGACGCCGCGTCTGGGGGTGGCGCCCTGGGCGAGGGCGCGTCTGGGGGCGGTGGGGCCGCAGGCGCCGGCGCCGCCTCGAGCTTGGCCAGGTACTCCTCGTTCTTCGCGGCGATCGCCGAGAGCTCGTCCTGCTCGGCCTGGTGACGCGGATACTTCCAGAGCACGAGAGCCACGCCGACCAGCGCCGCGAGGAGAGCGAAGGAGATGGCCAGCGTCTTGCCGTCGGTGAACGCATCTCTCGCGGCGGCGGCGAGCTGGTCGGCGTCCGCGCCGGGCAGCGTCTCGGCGACGTGGCGGGCGCCGGCGAACGACGACGAGACCTCGGCGGCCGCGGACTGGCCGAGCTTCTGCGCCTGCGCCGCGGGCAGCTTCGCGAAGGCGCGCGTGAAGTACTGGGCGTAGGCGATCGTGAGCAGCGTCCCCAGGATCGCCTGGAAGACGGCGCCGCCGAGGTCCTTGGTGAGGTCGGCGGAGGCGGAGCCCATGCCGACGCGGCGCACCGGTAGTGAGGCGGTCAACGAGCGGCTGCTCGGCGTGCCCGCGACGCCGACGCCGCAGCCCAGCAGGGCGTACCCCACGAGCACCCAGGCGACGGGCGCGCCCGGCCGCCAGGTGAGCGCGATCGTGGCGAAGCCGAGAGCGATCGAGCTCAGCCCCGCGGCCATCGTGAGGCGCGTACCCACGCTCGCGATGAGCCGCGCCGCGACGGGCGCCGAGGCGATCATCGCGATCGCCATCGCCAGCGTCATCGTGGCCGCCTTGAGCGGGTCGAAGCCGAGCACGTTCTGGGTGAACTGCTGCCCGATGAAGACGGCGCCGATGAGGGCGCCGAAGGCGACGAGGCCGGCGACGAAGGCGACCCAGAACGTCGGCGCCGCCGCCAGCTTGAAGTCGAAGAGCGGCTCGGGGGTGCGCTTTTCGCGCAGCACGAAGAGCGCCCCGGTCACGGCGGCGGTCACGAGCAGGCCGATCACCGCCGGCGTGATCCCCTGGGGCAGCAGCACCACCATGACCACGAACGAGGAGACGGCGAGCACCGAAAGCACGCCGCCGGGATGATCCACCTCGCCGCTGTGCTCGCCGGAGCGGCGGGGCACGACGAAGAACGCGAGGCCCAGCACGACGGCCGCCAGCGGCGTGGTGACGAGGAACACCGAGCCCCACCAGAAGTGCTCGAGCAGAAAACCGCCGACGAGCGGCCCGAACACCGAGGCGCCGGCGCCGATGCCCATCCACAGGGCGACGGCGCGCGTCATGGTCTTGCCCGAGTACAGCGCCGTGATCAGCGAGAGCGTAGTGGGGTAGATCATGCCGCCGGCGACGCCGGTGGCCATCTGCGCGAGCACCAAACCGTGCCAGCCGTGCGCCATCGACGAGAGGATCGAGAACGGGATGCAGAGGGCGGCGCCGAGCAGCAGCAGCTTCTTGCGCCCATAGCGGTCGCCCACCGCGCCGAGGTACAACACCGTCGAGGCGATAGCGATCTGGTAGGCGTCGGTGATGAAGGTGAGCTGCTGGTTGGAGGCATTCAGCGCCTGGCCGATGTCGGGCAGGGCGACATTGCTGATCGAGGTGTTGATGTTGGCGACGATGGCGCCGAGGATCAGCGTCGCCAGAACAAGGCCGGAGCGCGGCGGCCGGCGGTCCGCGGCGGCGTTCACGCCGCCGCCCGTCGCCGGCCCGCTGATCCGCTGTGACACGCACCCTCCTCCGTCGGAGTCACCTTGCGCAGGAGCGTACCCGAGGAGCCGGCGCAGCGAAAGAGCCGGGGGCTGGGCCGGCGCGACGGTCTGCGACGTCCGCGCCGAAGGGCCGGGCCGCCGGTCTGCGACGTCCGCGCCGAAGGGCCGGGCCGCCGGTCTGCGACGTCCGCGCCGAAGGGCCGGGCCGCCGGTCTGCGACGTCCGATCCGGCTACCCGGCTCATCGCGCGCCGGGGCATGGCCGCCGGGCCGCCGGTCTTCCACACGACCATCCCGGTCACTCACGCGCCGGTGTGAGCCAAGAATGGGGCGCCCTGCGAATGCGCGGCGGCAGCGCTCCCGGCGCTGATCGCTCCCGGCGGGCAGCTCTCGCGGCGTGGAGCGCTCTGCGGGGCCGACGCTGACCCTATGGAGAAGCCCGCATCCTCCACTTTTTCGTCGAGCACGGCCGTCCGCGGGCGCGCTCGCCGGGCACGGCCGTCCGCGGGCTCGGTTGCCGCGGGGAAGACAGGGAAAGGCCGATTCCCGATGGGAAGACCGCTCCTCTCTCGTCTTCACCAGCCGCGGGTGGCTTGCCCGCACGCGGCGCATCGCGC
>JBAXRL010000470.1:0-3204 GCA_037131205.1 Actinomycetes bacterium
GAGCTGGCGCGCCGCGAAGAGACCGCGCCCGGCAAGCCGGTGCGTCTCGGCGACATCGCCGAAAGCCGCGACATGCCGCTGCAGTTCCTCGAGCAGGTGTTCTCCGCGTTGCGCCGCGGCGGCATCGTGCGCAGCCGGCGCGGCGCCGCCGGCGGGTACTCGCTGGCCCGTCCGGCCGCGGAGATCACCGTGCTCGAAGTCGTGGCCGCGCTCGACGGCGTACCTTCGCCGGCGGAGTGCACGCAGGGCCTCTGCGAGCGCATCGACGGGTGCGGCGCCTCGTCGGTCTGGATCGAGGTCCAGCAGGCCCTCGAGAAGGTCCTCGGCGGCACGACCATCGGCGACCTGCTGGCCCGCGAGGACGCTCTTCGCGGGCGCGCGCCGATGTACCAGATCTGACTCACGGCCCCGGCTTCGCCGGGGCCCGGCAAGGAGACCGCATGAACAGGGCAGGCAACATCACCGAACTGATCGGGCGCACTCCTCTGGTGCGCCTCAACCGCATCTCCGACGAAAGCGGCGCCGAGGTGCTCGGCAAGCTCGAGTCGTTCAACCCGGGCGGCAGCGTCAAGGACCGCATCGGTCTGGCGATGATCGAGGCCGCCGAGCGCGAGGGGCGTATCGCCCCGGGCAAGACCACGATCATCGAACCGACCAGCGGCAACACGGGCATCGCCCTGGCCATGATCGCCGCGGCGCGCGGCTACGACCTGGTGCTCACGATGCCCGACACCATGAGCGTCGAGCGCCGCACGATCCTCAAGGCTTTCGGCGCGCGGCTCGTGCTTACGCCCGGCGCCGACGGCATGCGCGGCGCGGTCGCCCGGGCGCTCGAGCTCGCCGCGGAGGGCGCCGACGCCTTCGTGCCCCAGCAGTTCGAGAACCCCGCCAACCCCGAGGTGCACCGCCTCACGACGGCCGAGGAGATCTGGGCCGACACCGGCGGCGAGGTCGACGCGTTTGTGGCCGGCGTGGGCACCGGGGGCACGCTGACCGGCGTCGGCGAGGTGCTCAGGGAACGCCGCCCCGGCGTGCTCGTGGTAGCCGTCGAACCGGCCGATTCGCCGGTGTTGTCGGGCGGCGCGCCCGGCCCGCACAAGATCCAGGGCATCGGCGCCGGCTTCGTGCCCAAGGTGCTCAACGCGGAGGTCTACGACGAGATCGTGAAGGTGAGCGCCGACGACGCCTTTGCCGCGGCGCGCGACCTCGCGCGCCAGGAAGGCGTCCTTGTGGGCATCTCGGCGGGCGCCAACGTGTGGGCCGCCGGCCAGGTGGCGCGCCGGCCGGAGATGAAGGGCAAGGTCGTGGTCACCGTGCTCTGCGACACCGGCGAGCGGTATCTGTCCACGCCGCTGTTCGGCGATCTGCCCGAGGTCAAGGCGTGAGCGCGCGGCGCGGTAGAGGCGGGCGCGCGCGGCGCCGCGAGGTGGGGGCGCGCGCGCCGCGCCGCGAGCGCAGGGCGAGAGGAGGACGCGCATGCTGATCAGCGGCACTGAGCGCCTGCGCTACGACTGCCAGCTCGTGCTCAAGGAGGTCGGCGAGCGCGGCCAGGACAAGCTGCGCAAGGGCTCCGTGCTGGTCGTCGGCGCCGGCGGGCTCGGGGCGCCCATCCTGTACTACATCGTCGCCGCCGGCGTCGGCCGCGTGGGCATCGTCGATGACGACGTGGTCGAGCTCTCCAACCTGCAGCGTCAGATCCTGTTCACCACCGAGGACATCGGCAAGAGCAAGGCGGAGCAGGCGGCGGCGCGCCTGAGGAAGCTCAACCCGGACGTGCAGGTGGAGCCCCACACGATGCGCCTCATGGCGGCCAACACGCTGGAGCTCGTGCGCGGGTACGACGTGATCGTCACCGCCGTCGACAACTTCCCCACGCGGTATCTGCTCAACGACGCCTGCGTGTTCGCGCGCAAGACGCTCATCGACGGCGCCGTGCTGCGCCTGGCGGGGCTGGCCATGACCGTGAAGGGCGGAGAGACGGCCTGCTACCGCTGCGTGTTCCCCGAGCCGCCGCCGCCCGCCTGCGTGGTGAGCTGCTCGGAGGCGGGCGTGCTCGGCCCCATCCCTGGGACGATCGGCGCCATCCAGGCGCTCGAGGTCATCAAGGTGCTCACCGGCGCCGGGACTCCGCTGTACGACCGCCTCCTGCAGTTCGACGGCGCCGCCATGACCTTCAACCAGGTCGAGATCGCGCGCGACCCCACCTGCCCGGTGTGCGGCGAGCAGCCCACCATCACGGAGCTCGTCGACTACGATGCCTGACCGACGTAGTCGGGTCGGCGTGCGGGGCGCCGCAGGCGCACCGCACGGTGAGGCTCCCCACGAGGCGCGCGGAGCCCTGGAGCGGCTCGAGGCCGAGCTGGCGTCGCTGGGCTCGGCCTGCGTGGCCTTTTCGGGCGGCGTCGATTCGAGCCTCGTGCTGGCCGCCGCCGCGCGCGCTCTGGGTGCGGACCGCGTGGTGGCCTTCACGGCCGTCTCCGCGACGTACCTGCCGGAGGAGCTGCAGACCGCGCGGGACCTCGCCGCTGGGCTCGGCGTAAGACATGTGGTCGTCGACACTCACGAGCTCGACGACCCGGCCTTCACCGGCAACCCGCGCGAGCGCTGCTACTTCTGCAAGCGCGAGCTGGTCGCCGAGATGGCGCGCGTCGCCGTCGCGACCGGCTGCGCCGCGCTGCTCGACGGCGCCAACGTGGACGATCTCGGCGATCACCGGCCCGGGATGCGCGCCACCGCCGAGGGCGGCGTGGCGCACCCGCTGCTGGCGGCCGGCCTCGGCAAGGACGAGGTGCGGCGCCTGTCGAAGGAGCTCGGCCTGGCCACGTGGGACGCGCCGCAGCAGGCCTGCCTTGCCTCCCGCATCCCCTACGGCGAGCCGATCACGGTGCAGAAGCTGGAGGCCATCGCCGCCGCCGAGCGGGTGCTGCACGAGCTGGGCTTTCGCCAATGCCGCGTGCGGCGCCATGGGAGCGTCGCCCGCCTCGAAGTCGAGAGTGGCGACCTCGGGCGCGCGCTCGCGGCGCGCGAGACGCTCGGGCGCCGGCTGCGCGCCCTCGGGTTCACGTATGTGACCCTCGACCTGCAGGGCTTTCGCTCGGGCAGCATGAACGAAGCGCCGGAGGACGAAGCGCCGGAGGACGAAGCGCCGGAGGAACAAGCGCCGGGGGAGGGGGCCGCCCGCGCCGGCCCCGCGCCCGCCGGCCC
>JBAXRL010000471.1:0-3201 GCA_037131205.1 Actinomycetes bacterium
GCGCTGAACAGCTCGCTGGCGCTCGACTGGCGCCTGTGGCCCGAGGACATCGAAGGCTCCGTCGCGCACGCGCGGGCGCTGCGCGGGGCCGGCGTGCTCGCGCCCGGGGAGCTCGCGGCGATCGAGGCGGGCCTCGCGGCCGTCGGCCGCGAGATCGAGGCCGGCGCGTTCGCGCCGGCCGACGCCGACGAAGACGTGCACATGGCCGTCGAGCGCCGGCTGACGGAGCTCATCGGCGACGCCGGCGCCAGGCTGCACACGGCGCGCAGCCGCAACGACCAGGTCGTCACCGACGTGCGCCTGCACCTGCGCCGGGTGATCGAGCGGCAGGACGCCGCCCTGGCCGCCCTGCAGGGCGTGCTGCTCGGCAGGGCGGCCGACCACGTCGAGACGGCGATGCCTGCCTACACGCACCTGCAGCGCGCGCAGGTCACGTCGCTGGCCCAGCATCTGCTGGCCTACTTCTGGATGCTGGAGCGCGACCGCGCACGCCTCGAGGCCGCCCGCGAGGCCTGCCTCGAGCTGCCGCTCGGGGCAGGCGCGGCGGTCGGCCTCGACTTCGACCTCGACCGCGAGGCGGTGGCCGCCGACCTGGGCTTCGCGCGCCTCGCCGAGAACTCCCTCGACGCCGTCGCGAACCGCGACTTCGCCGTGGACTATCTCGCGGCCGCGGCGCAGCTCGGCACGCACTTCAGCCGCCTCGGCGGCGAGCTCGTGCTGTGGGCCAGCGCCGAGTTCGGCTTCGTCGGGATGCCCGACGCGTACAGCGGCGGTTCCAGCATCATGCCGCAGAAGAAGAACCCGGACGCCGCCGAGCTGATGCGGGCCGCCGCGCCGCGGCTGACCGCCGACCTCGGCGGCCTCCTCGGCGTGCTCCACGGTCTGCCGCTGGCCTACAACACCGATCTGCGCGAGGACAAGCGCTACCTGTTCGACGCCGTCGACTGCCTCGACCAGCTGCTGCCCGTGGTGCAAGGGCTGCTGGAGGGCGTGACCTTCGACGAAGCGCGCCTCGCGGCCGCCTGCGAGCCCTTCATGGCGGCCACCGACGTGGCCGACTACCTCGTCGAGAAGGGCGTGCCGTTCCGCGCCGCGCACCACCTCACCGGCACGCTCGTCAGGCAGTGCCTCGAGGCCGGGGTCGCCCTCGGCGACCTCGGCCTGGATCAGCTCAGCGAGCTGTCGCCGGCCTTCGACGACGGCTACTACGCGCTGCACGAACCCGCCGCGCAACTGGCGCGCAAGCGCTCGCGCGGCGGCTCCGCCCCGGCCCGCGTGCGCGAGCAGCTCGCCCTCGCGCGGGCGGCCCTGGCGGCGCACGCCTGCTGCTGAGTGGGCGGCGGGCGGCTCTGCCGCCGGCCCGCCGCGATGCCCGCCGCGATGCCCGCCGCGTCCTCCGCTACACTGATGGCGTGAACGCGCAGGCGCCTCTCGCTCAAAGCTTCTTCGCCCGCTCCGCCCTTGACGTCGCCCGCGACCTCATCGGCTGCACGTTTTTGTTCCATGGTGCAGGCGGACGCATCGTCGAGACCGAGGCCTATCGCCAGGACGACCCGTGCTGCCACGGATATCGCGGCCAAACGGCGCGCAACGCCGTGCTCTTCGGGCCGCCCGGCCATCTGTACGTCTACTTCACCTACGGCATGCACTTCTGCGCCAACATGGCCTGTGAACCCGAGGGCACGGGCGCCGGCGTCCTGCTGCGGGCCGTCGTCCCCGAGCAAGGCGTGGGGGAGATGATCGCGCGTCGCGGCGCCGCAGAACCGCGGCTGCTCTGCAGCGGCCCGGCGCGCCTCGCGCAGGCGCTGGGCATCGGCCGCGAGCAGAACGGTCTGCCCGTCTGGGAGACGCCTCTGGCCGTTCTCTCGCGGGCCGCGAGCGACGAGCCCGGCGCCCGTGCTCCTCGCATCGTCGCCACCGCGCGTATCGGGGTCAGCGGCGGCGACCGGAAGCCCTGGCGTTTTGTCGATGCCGACAGCCGGTTCCTCTCGCGGCCGCTTCCTCGCAAGGGGCGACCCCGGACGACGGCGTGACGCCGCGGCGCGACGGCGGTTCACGGCGGCGACGACGGCCGCGGCAGGCCCGTCGACGCCTCCCGGGGTGCCGCTGTCGCTCACGTGGGTAAGAATAGGCAGTTCCGACTGACAGCCTGCGGGCGGGACGCGCGCGCAACGCCCCGGCCCGCCGAAGAAAGGACCACCGTGAAGCTCCGTGATATCTACAAGACCGCCGTGCGCATGGGCATCGAGGCCGACCCGCGCGGCAAGGCGGGCGTGGACGAGTTCCTCGCCCGCACCAGGAAACGTTACGAGGCGCTCCCCGAGCATCTCAAGGCTCTGGCCGACCCCGAGGAGCTCACCAATCCCTTCAACGACACGCGCATCTACGTGGGCGATCCCGACACCGAGGTCACCACGCTCATCGGCGGCATCGACATGAACACCGGCGAGGTGGTCCTCGCCGATCGCCTGCGCGAGAGGGGCACGCCCATCGAGGCGATCTACACGCATCACCCCGAGGGCTGGGGCCTTACCAGGCTCGACGCCGTGATGGAGGTGCAGGCCGACATCTGGGCGACGATGGGTGTGCCCATCCAGGCCGGCGAGAAGCTCATCATGGAGCGCATGGACGAAGTGCGGCGACGCCTCATGCCGCTCAACTACGACCAGGCCATCGATGCGGCGCGCCTCCTCGAGATCCCGTTCTTCTCGGCGCACACGCCCACCGACAACCTCGTCGTCGATTACCTCAACAAGTGGTTCGCGAAGAAGAGGCCGACCCTGATCGAGGACGTGCAGAAGGCGCTGCTCGAGATTCCCGAGTACCGCATCGCCGCGCGCAAGGGCGCCGGCCCGTACATCGGCAAGAGCAGCCCCGGCGCGCGCGCCGGCAAGGTGTGGGTCGACATGACCGGCGGCACCGAGGGCCCCAAGACGGTCATCGAGAAGCTCGCCGCCGGCGGCGTCGGCACGATCGTCGGCATGCACATGGGCCAGGAGCTGCGCGACGAGGCCGACAAGCACGGCATCCATGTGGTCATCGCCGGGCACATGAGCAGCGATTCGCTGGGCATCAACATCTTCCTCGACGAGCTTGAGCGGAATGGCGTGAAGACGATCGCCACCAGCGGCCTCACACGCGTTCATCGCGACAGGCGCGGCAAGGTCGTCAAGGAGGAGCCGGGCGCGCTGCCGGCGCTCT
>JBAXRL010000472.1:0-3201 GCA_037131205.1 Actinomycetes bacterium
GGTGGCAGCCCTCAGCGCAGAGAGCATTTCCGCACTCTCGTTGGATCAGCTAACGGCCCTTGAGTTGGAAGATTTCCAGTCACTGACTACAAATCAAGTGGTGGCACTCACCACCGGGCAGGTGGTTGGACTAACCACGGATCAGGTCGTGGCGTTGACAAGTGCTCAGGCCATGGCGCTCACCACCGAGCAGATCGCCGCATTGACGCTCTCGCAGATCCCGGTGCTTGAGGTCGCTGACTTTCGGAAACTGACCGCCGGGCAGATCGCGATGGCGCTGGACCCGGCGGTCCTCTTCCTCGACGAGCCATCGGCAGGGCTCGATCCCGTGACCTCCGCCGGGCTCGACGAGCTGATTTTGAACCTCAACCGGAACCTGAGAGTCACCTTTGTGATTGTCAGCCATGAGCTGGCCAGTATTTATGCGGTGGCAGACCGCGTGATTATGCTCGACTCATCCAGGAAAGGAATTCTTGCCGAAGGGACCCCCGCCGATCTCAGGGACAAGGACAACGATCCTTACGTCCACGCTTTCTTTCATCGCGAGGCGAGGGAGGTGGCCACATGAGCGCCAAGCCGCAGTTTTTCCGCATCGGGGTTTTCGTGTCCGGCGGGGTGGGGCTCCTGGTTTTTGCGATCCTCGCTTTTGGCGGGGGCCAGATGTTCCGCGAGAAAATTCAGGTGGAGACATATGTCCGGGGCTCGGTGCAGGGGATCGACCTGGGGACCCCTGTGAAATTCCGGGGCGTTCTCATCGGCAAGGTCACCAAGATCAACTTCGCCTTTACGGAGTATCATTTGAAGGAGACCGACGGGCTATTCAACTACGTGGTTCTTTTCATGGAAATCAACCGCGAGGTGTTCCCTAACATGTTCGCGGCCGACCTCACCCCCCTGCTGACAAAGAGCATCGAGCAGGGGCTTCGCGTGAGGATCGAGCCCCAGGGGATCACCGGCCTGAACTACCTCGATATCGACTACTTCGACCCCACGCGTTTCCCCGCGCTCTGGCCACCCTGGAAACCGAAGGTGTATTACGTCCCTTCGGCCCCGGGGGAACTCACAAGCTTCCTCGATTCTATCAACGGGATCATGCGCGAGGTGGAGAAGCTCAACATCAACGGGATCAGCCAGACCGGGACGGAGCTGCTGGAGAACCTCAACAAAGCCGTCGTCGGCGCCCAGGTCGAAAAAGTCAGCTCCGACCTCCAGTCTCTCATCAACGATTCGCATTCCGTTCTGCAAAAGGCCCGGATCCCCGAGCTCACGGCGGATGCGACAAAATTGGTTGCCGGGCTCGAGGCCTCGAACCGAGAACTTCGGCAGATCCTCAAAAACATCGAGCCCGCCTCGCAGCTGAAAGCCGCCCAAATTCAGGATATCATCAACAACCTGGCCACGACGTCCGCCAACCTGGAACAACTCAGCGCGGCGGTGAAACAAAAACCGTCCCTGCTTCTCTGGGGAGCTCCCCAACAGGCCGCGACGCCAAAGCCGTCAGCTTCGAAGAAGCGTTGAAAAATCTCCGATGATCCGCAGGGCGTCCGCCGCCGGCATCCTCGTTCTCGCATGGGTTGCGCCGTTTGCCGGCGCTCAGACATTTTTTCAGCTGGATCCCGCCAAAACTAAAGATTTGCCGCCAGGTGCCCGGTGGGAATCCCAGGGTCCGAATGGCAAATCCTGCCTGCGCTTCCATGTGCCCCCGGAGAAAAGCCAGGGCGCTTGCCTCGTGACGGTCCCGATCAACATCCAGGCGCTGCGCGACCGCGAGATTCTGCTTTCCTACGACGTTCGCGCCGAGGGCGTGAGCATGCCCGAGCACAGCTACAATGGCGTCAAGGCCCAGCTGCACTACGAGTCCACCGCATCGGGCCCCCAATGGTTCAATGAAGGCCTCCTCACCGGCACGTTTCCCTGGAAGCATTCCTCGCTTCTGATCCGGGTCGATTCAGACGCCACAAACGGCGTGCTGCAACTGGGGATGCAGGAATGTGCCGGCGACGCGTGGCTGGGAAACATCCGCATTGATATCGTGCGCCGGAAGCCAGACCGCCCGATGCGGCTGCGCGGAGTCGTCGGGCCGTCCAAGTATTCTCCGCAGGATTTCGTGGCTCTCGCGGGTTGGAAGGCCAACGTCATCCGCTGGCAGTTGATCAATCCCGAATGGGATCGCACGTCCGTGCCCTCCGATCCCGCGCTTTACGAGAAGTGGTTGAAGCCGAAACTCGACGAGCTGGCCGCAGTTCTCGATCAGGCGCAAAAGCTAGGTCTCAAGGTCATCATCGACCTCCATTTTCCCCCGGGCGGAAGGTTTTCTGACGGGACTCTGAGGATGGTGATGGAGAAGCCGCTGCAGGAATACTTCATTGCGGTCTGGCAGCACATCGCGCAGCGGTTCAAGGACCATCCCGCACTCTGGGCCTACGACATTATGAACGAGCCGGTGCAAAGCCGTCCGTCACCGCCGGGTGTGGACAACTGGTTCAAACTCCAAGCCGCAGCGGCCGCCGCCGTTCGCAAAACCGATCCCAACACCGCGATCCTGATCGCGGCCGACCGATGGGATGCGCCGGATGCCTTCGCCTGGATGCAACCCGTGAACGTGACGAACGTCGTCTACGCCGTCCACATGTATTGGCCCTACGAATACACCCACCAGGGCACCGACGGACGGTCGTGGGACACGGAGGCTGACAAGCCTGGCTATCCCGGCACATTCAACACACGTCCTTTCAATCGCGAGGCCCTCGCGCATCATCTCGCGCCCGTCCGCGAGTTTCAGCTTGCTTACGGAGCGCGGATTTTTGTGGCCGAGTTCAGCGTCGTTCGGTGGGCGCCCGGCGCGGCAAAATATTTGGCCGACGAAATCTCGCTCTTCGAGGAGTATGGCTGGGATTGGACGTATCACGCCTTCCGAGAGCTCTCAGCCTGGAATCTCGAGGATGAGGATCTGCCTTACGACAAGGCGACGCCCGCGAAATCCCAGACCGACCGCTTCCGGGTCTTGCAGCCGTGGTTTCAGACAAACGGGCGCGCCCGGTGACGGAGCAATCCCCGCGGGTTGCACTCGGGGGCTACTTGACCGGCTTGCCGTGGAGGTTGCTGTTCCAACGGCTGTAGCTGAAGTAAAGCAGGCAGCCGATGAGGAGCCAGACGACGAGACGGATCCATGTTTCCACCGGCAGCGAGGCCATGATGGCC
>JBAXRL010000473.1:0-3195 GCA_037131205.1 Actinomycetes bacterium
CGCGGTACCATGGGCGGGGACCCGGCCGATATCGGTGACCGCGTTCGGGCAAACGCACGAACCCCTTCGGCTGCTTTCACGGGCAGGGCGACGATGGGAGGCGCCCCTTCCGCGGCCGCCCACCGCACGCCGCCATTGTACCATCCCGGGTATACGGCGGCGAGAGGGCATCGCCTGCACCGCAGGCTCGGCGGCTCGGCGGCGGCGGCGGCGGCGCGGCTGGGCGGCTCGGCGGCGCCGGCGGAGCCGCCGCCGCGACTCGGCGGCTCGGCGCCGGCGCCGCGGCATGCGCGGGCCGCTCAGCCCGCCAGCACGGCCACGATGACCACGGCGCCGTACAGCAGGCCCACGGCGCCGTTGACGGTCATGAAGCCCATGCCGACCCGGCGCAGGCCGCGGCGCGCGATGTCGATGTGCGGCCAGGCGAGCACAGCGGCGACCAGCGCGAGGCCGAGCCAATAGATCCAGTCGAGGCCCGAAAGCAGCCCCACGGCGGCCAGGAGCACGACGGTGGCGACGTGGGACGCGGCGGCCACCACGAGCGCCCCGCGCTCGCCCACGGCCACGGGCACCGAGTGCAGGCCGTGGGCGCGGTCGAAGTCGAGGTCGAAGACCGCGTAGATCACGTCGAAGCCGCCCACCCACAGGCCGACGGCGAAGAACAGCAGCCAGGCCTGCGGCGCCACGCCGCCGGTGACGGCCACCCAGGCGGCCGCCGGCGCGAGCCCCAGGGTGAGGCCCAGGGCGTAGTGGCAGAACCACGTGAAGCGCTTCGTGTACGGGTAGAGCACGAAGGCCGCCAGCGGGATGGGCCAAAGGTACCGGCACGGCGGCGAGAGGTTGAAGGCCGCCAGCACCAACAGCGCCACCGCGACGACGGTGAACGTCCAGACCTCGCGGCGCCCGAGCCGGCCGGCGGGAAGCTCGCGCGCCGCCGTGCGCGGGTTGCGCGCGTCCAGCTCCGCGTCGATGAGCCGGTTGAGGGCCATGGCGGCGCTGCGCGCGCCCACCATGGCCACGGTGATCCACAGCAGATCGTTCCAGGACGGCAGGCCCGCGGCGGCGAGAAAGGCGCCGGCGTAGGCGAACGGCAGCGCGTAGACGCTGTGCTCGACCTTGATGAGCCGCGCGAAGAGCGTGGTCTTGGAGGCGGGGGCGCCGGCGGCGCCCCCGGAGGCGGGCACGGCGGCCGCTGTCAGGCGCCGGCGTCCGCGGCCGGCTCGGCGGCGTCGGCGGAGTCGGCCGCCGCCGCTGCGACAAACCCCGGTTCGTGGGCGAACTTCTCGAGGAGGAAGCACGCCACGGCGACGATCACGGCGAAGATGCCGATCACGAACAGCACGGAGTACACGAAGATGCCGGCGGGCTGGGCGATGCCGAGATAGGCGCTGATGGTCCAGGCGATGATCGCCACCAACCAGTTGGCCAGCGAGAGGATCAACAGGTTGCGCCGTATGTGCTTGTCTCGCACGTCCGCCTCCTCGCGGTCCCGATCGATCACCGTTCTCCCCGCAGTGTAGAAGCACGCCGCGCCGCCGTAAAGCGCTGGGCTGCCCGAGCTGCCGGCAGAACAGCGCTCCCGCGGCGCGCGAAGGCCACGGGCGCGGCGTGGATCCGGGCGTCATCGTCTGACGGGAGAACAGTTCTCCCGCGCGCGTTCTCACCGGCCGCGGGTCGCGTGCCCGCGAGGGAGATTCACGAGAACGGCAGCCCGAGCTCCTGCCAGCGCGCCGTGACGCGCCGCTTCACGGCCGGATCCATCGCGAGCTCGTCGGGCCACTCGCGGCCGTGGCCCTCCTCGGGCCACGTCCTGGTGGCGTCGATGCCCATCTTGGCGCCGTAGCGCGCCAGGGGGCTGGAGTGGTCGAGCACGTCGAGCGGGCCCGCGACGATCACCGTGTCGCGGGCGGGGTCGACGTTGTTGAACACCCGCCAGGCGACCTCGCTGTAGTCGTGCACGTCGACGTGCTCGTCGACCACCACGACGAACTTGGTGAACATCATCTGGCCCATGCCCCACACGGCGTTCATGATCTTGCGCGCCTGGCCGGGGTACGTCTTGCGGATGGAGATGATGGCGCAGTCGTGGAAGACGCCCTCGATGGGCAGGTCCATGTCGACGATCTCGGGCTGCACGAGCCGCAGCAGGGGCAGAAAGAGGCGCTCGGTGGCCTTGCCGAGGTAGGCGTCCTCCATGGGCGGGCGGCCGACGATGGTCGCCGGGTAGATGGGGTCGCGGCGGTGGCTCATCGCCGTGAGGTGGAAGACGGGGTAGTCGTCGGCCAGCGAGTAGTAGCCGGTGTGATCGCCGAAGGGCCCCTCGCGGCGCAACTCGCCCTTCTCGACGTACCCTTCGAGGACGATCTCCGCGTCCGCGGGGACCTCGAGGTCGACGGTCGCGCACTTGGCGATCTCGACCGGCGCGCCGCGCAGAAAACCGGCGAACATGAGCTCGTCGATGCCCGGCGGCAGCGGCGCCGTAGCGGCGTAGGTGACCGCCGGGTCGGCGCCGAGCGCCACGGCGACCTCCATGCGCTCGCCGGCCGCGCGGAAGTTGGCGGCGCCGTCGTGGTGGACGTGGATGTGCAGGCCGGTGGTCCGCCCGTCGTAGACCTGCAGGCGGTACATGCCGGCGTTGCGGCGGCCCTGAGCGTCCCTGGTGATCACGATCGGCAGGGTGATGAAGGGGCCGCCGTCGCCGGGCCACGTGGTGAGCACCGGCAGGCGCGCCAGATCGGGCGGCTCGACGACCACGTCGCGGAAGGCCGCCTTCTTGACGATCCGGGGGCCGTACGAGGCGAGCTCCCGGAGCTGGCCGAGCGCCTTGACCTTGCCGATGAGGCTGTGCGGCACCTGGAGCTCGACGAGACCGGCGATGCGCGCCGCGAGCTCGCCCAGCGGCGCCCCGAGGGCGAGCTCGAGGCGTCGGTACGAGCCGAACTGGTTCATGAGCACCGACGGGGCCGGCCCCGCCACGCCGGCCGGCCGCTGCGGTCGCTCGAAGAGCAGCGCCGGCCCGTGCGCCTTGCTGGCGCGGTCGGCGATCTCGGCGATCTCGAGGTACGGGTCGACCGCGGCGGAAACGCGCACCAGCTCGCCCTCGCGTTCCAGCAGCTCGATGAAGGCGCGCAGATCCACGGTCAGCTCCCGGCGGCGGCGGCCGGTGCGGCGGCGCTGGCCGGTGCGGCGGCGGCC
>JBAXRL010000474.1:0-3188 GCA_037131205.1 Actinomycetes bacterium
ACGTGCGCGACACCATGCGCGAGCTGCTCGCCGAGATCCAGAGCGGCGAGTTCGCCCGCGAGTGGATCCTCGAGAATCAGGCCAACCGCCCGGTGTTCAACGCTCTGCAACGGCAGGGCAAGGAGCATCTCATCGAGACCGTCGGCAAGGAGCTGCGCGGCATGATGAGCTGGATCGACGAGGGTGGGCTCGACATAGACGTGTGACCGCGAGCTGAACCTGATCGACCGTCCTGGGAGGGCGGGGAGCGCAGTGGCGCTCCCCGCCCTCCGGCGCTTGCGGCCCCCGCGGATCCGCGGGCCGTTCCGGATCCCGCGGCGGCGGGCTCGCGGTAGCGACCTGCCGGGCGGCGGTGAGGACTCGGCCGAAGGAGCGCCGCGCGCCGGGCGGGAGCGCGCGCGTCCGCCATGTCCCGCGCGCCGGGCGGGAGCGCGCACGTCCGCCATGTCCCGCGCGCCGGGCGGGCCGGACCCGCCGCGGCCGCCGGACCCGCCGCGGCCGCCGGACCCGCCGCGGCCGCCGGACCCGCCGCGGCGGGGTAGTACTGTGAGGGAAGATAAGAAAAGTCGGCGGATCCTTATCTTCCCCCCGGCGAGCGAGCCTGCGGACGGCCGCGGACGACCGGACAGTTAAGGAATCCTTATCTTCCCTTCTTCACTTGCCCCGCGCCGGGTCGCCCGGCGAGGAAGCGGTGGCTTGAACGAGCGCTGTTTCCCGTTCAGGAATCGGCCTTTCCCTGTCTTCCCCCCGGCAACCGGGCCTGTGGACGGCCGTGCACGATGAGGAAGTCAAGGATGCGGCCTTCTCCACAGGGTCAGCGTCGCCGCCGCGGAGCGCCGCCCGCCGGGAGCGCTGCCGGCTGGGCGCCAGCCGGGCGCCCCATTCGTGGCTCACCGGCGCCTGAGCGACGGGGATGGTCATGTCCAGCCGATGTCGACACGGCCGGTATCACCGACTGGGAAGATAGGCATCCGCCGGCTTCTCCGATCTTCCCCTGTCGCGTACTGTCGCCCGGCCCAGCGCTCGGCCTCGCGCCCGGGGCAGCGCCCGGCCTCGCGCCCGGGGCAGCGCCCGGCCTCGCGCCCGGGGCAGCGCCGCCGCGCGGCCGCGCTGGCGCGCCGCCTGCCGCCGCCGCGCGCCTTCACTCCCCCGCCTGCCTTGGTCCCTCCCCGCGCGCATGGCCAGCAAGGTGCATCGACCGGGATGAACAAGCGTGCGATACTCAAAGCAGCCGTCTACCCGCCAAGCCGGCGGTGCAGCGGCCGCCAAGGGGGCGGAGACGCCTCGCTGCGCTGAATGTCGGAAGACAGATACGGGCAGACCGACGGCTGACGGCGTTCACATGCGGAACGAGGTGCGGCAATGGGCGAGATCGTCATACGCATACCGGAGGAAACAGCTTTGCTTCTGCACGTGTCGCGCGAAGAAGTGGGACGCAAGCTGCAAATGGCGGCGGCGGCGAAGCTCTACGAGATGGGCGAACTGTCATCCGGCGCGGCGGCACAGCTGGCTGGCATACCTCGTACTGTCTTTCTGTCCGAGCTTGCGGGCTATGGTATCGACTCATTTCGTTTGAGCGAGGGTGAATTGCAGGCAGAGGTACGGCTTGCCTGAGGTCGTCTGCAACAAGTCACCACTCCAGTGTCTTCATCGAGGCGTGGATCTCCCCAGCCTCGATGGTCTTGCGTGGGTCGCTGCTCGGACTCCGGTCAGTGCGCCGGCAACAACGCTCATCGCCGATCTGGACCAGGTGAGACACAAGTGCTGCTGCTTGCGTTTGAGATGCCTGGCGTAGTGGTCGTGCTCGACGATGCTCGTGCGCGCCGCGTGGCGGAGCTGCGACACATTCCGTTGAGCGGCACGCTGGGACTCCTTCTTGTGACGCCAAACGGGCCGGTTCGATCTCAGCCGTCAAGCCGTGTTTGGACGAGTTGCAGTTTCGCGGCTCATGACCATACCCGTCGCTCAGGCGGCGGTGATCCACAAATGGGGCGCCCGGTGGGTGCACAGCCGGCAGCGCTTCCGCCGGGCGCGCCCGGCGGCCGCGGCGACCCCGGCGGCCGCGGCGGCCGCGGCGGCCGCGGCGGCCCCGGCGCGGGGTAGTACGAAAAGGGAAGATAAGGATTCCTTGACTGTCGGGTCGCGTACGGCCGTTCGCAGGCTCGCTCGCCGGAGGGAAGATAAGGATTCGCCGGAATTCCTTATCTTCCCTCACACTACTACCCCGCCGCGGCGGCTCCCACGGCCGCGGCGACCCCCACGGCCACGGCGACCCCCGCGGCCACGGCGGCTCCCGCGGCGCGCGCGGCGGGCCATGTCCGCCTTCTGGCCGCTCGTCGATCCGGAGGCTGAACGCGCGACCGGACGGAAGGGGATGGTCATGTCGCGGCTTTCGCCTGGCGGCACGACCGAGAGCGGCAGTGCTCAAACTGGCGGGCGAGCACGAAGAAGAGCGAAGCACGCCTTCCGGCTGCCACCAGCTGCTCTCGACAGCCGGGAAGAGGGGTGGTCAACCGCCCCGTGTTCAACGCCCTGCAGCGCCAGGGCAAGGAGCATCTCATCGAGACCGTCGGCAAAGGGCTGCGCGGCACGATGATCCGCGGCCGCGCAGAGGCGCCGCCGCCCGCGGCCGCGCCGCCTACCGCGGCCGCGCAGAGGCGCCGCCGCCCGCGTGCGCGCCGCCTACCGCGGCCGCGCAGAGGCGCCGCCGCCGCCCCCTTCTGGCGAATGATATTCGCTTTTTCGCCGGCTGCGCGCAGCAGATATTCTTGAACTGGAAGCTGAGGTGTACTAGAGTCTGATTCACGGCTCAGTGACGGGACTTTGAGGCCGCGTCAGACCCGGAGTGACGGGGTCTCACGGGGCTCGACGACGATCGGGGGGGACGATGGCAAGCAGATTCGACGCCATGCAGGACTTGGTCCAGGGCGTGTGCTCCGGGCGGCTGACGCGCAGGCAGTTCCTGCAGCGCGCGGCTGTGCTGGGTCTGTCGATGTCGGCGGCGGGGAGCCTGCTGGCCGCCTGCGGCGGCGGCGGCGACGGCGGCGCCACGGCGTCCACGTCGGCCAGCCCGCAGGCGCTGGGCACGCTCACGGCGCGCAGCACGCTCGAGGTCGGCACGCTCGACCCCGCCAACTGGAGCTCGCCGGTCGACGTGTACACGCTCGACGCCATCTCCGAGGGCCTGG
>JBAXRL010000475.1:0-3184 GCA_037131205.1 Actinomycetes bacterium
GACACCTGCCTGCCGGTGAGCTTGGCGCCGACCTCGCGAGAGAGCAGCTGGGACGAAGACCCGGTGACGAAGACCTTGAGATCCTCCGTAGCGGTGCGGCCGCGCACCCAGCGCTCCCAGCCCGGGATATTCTGGACCTCGTCCAGAAAGAGCAGGCAGCGACCCTCGGGCTGTACGCGCTCCCGCCAGAGGCGGTAGATCTGCTCCAGAAGGTCGGTGCCGTAGCCGGGCGCAAAGAGGGGTTCCTCGAGGTTGACCCTGAGGATGGCCGTCGGGGCTTCTCCCCGCGCCAGCAGCGCCCTGATGATCTGCGCCATGAGGGTGGACTTGCCGCAGCGCCGCACCCCCTTGATGACGACCACCTCTTTGGCGTCCACCTGCCGCAGGCAGGCCGGCAGGATGTCGCGGTCCACGCCCGCCTCGAGGCGGCCGGACGACCAGAAGCGGTTGTGACTCGCGAGGATCTCGAGAAGCTTCGCCGAGTGCATGACACCACCTACCGATATACCGGTGCTTCTGGGGCGGTCCATGACCGATATACCCGTGTGTCAAGCATCCGCCGGCGCCGGGCGGGGCGGGGCGCCTCCTTCGCCCACCTGTGTTGCTCAGCGCTGCGCCGGCCGGGGCGCCTTCGGCGGGGTCGCCTGACGCAGGAGCAGTTCGCCCGCCGCCGCTGAGGTCTGCTCCATCCGCGCGACGATCTCCTCGAGGCGGCGCCTGTTGGCGATCCAGCCGCGGTAGAGCTCAGCCTCGCGTTCGGTAAGCCGACGGCTCACCGTCTTGCCGGCCACGGCGCGGCTCCACTGGTAGTAGGGGCCGTGGCGCCGCGGCGGATCGCCCTGGCAGCGGCAGCCCGCCTTGCCGCAGGTGGTGTAGCGCACCACCACGCTGCCCTGGCTGATGAAGCCGAGGCCGGCGAGCTCCGCGGCCAGGGCGCGGTAGGTGCGCTCGTAACGCTCCAGTCGAGTCGGCACGACGCCTCGCTTCGTGGTCGGTGGGTAGGTGCTTCGTTGCCCGCTCATCGGTCAGCATGTAACATGACAGATGACCGTGACGCAGGTCAAGGAGGCCGCGACGCCGGCGACGCCAGGGCAGTTCACGCTGCGCAGCGAGAGCACGGGCGCGCTTCCGCTCGACGGATCTCGCGGCGCTCAGGGCTCACGTCCTCTCCTGGGGGACCGTCCTCGACAGTCCGTTGTAGTCATGCTAGGATACAACGATGAGCGCCTCTCAACCAGAGCTGGAAGCGGAGATCGCCGCGCTCAAGGTGAGCCTCGCGGGGCTGGGCCGCATGCATCCGGGGAGCCTCTCCGCCCAGAAGCGCACCCGCGGCGGTGAGTACCACCAGCTCAGCTACAGCTACCTGGGCAAGGGCCACACCAGGTACGTGAGGCCGGATGAGCTCCCCGCGCTTGAGAAGGAGCTGGAGAACTACCGCAGGTTCCGGGAGCTCACCTCGCGATGGGTGCGGCTGGAGATCGAACTGTCCCGGCTGAGCCGCGAAGAAGGCCGGCGCCGGAAGGGCTGAGCGCTGTCTCCGCGCTGTTGAGCTTGCTCCCTGAGGCGGCGCGGCGAGACGGAGCCGTCGCCGATGTCATCACGGTCCTGCCACAGACCGATCAGCCCCGATCGGCGCAGCCGTCCTGCGGTCAAACGGGCACGCGGCAGAGGCGGGGCAGGCTGGAGAAGCACGAGTTCACCACCTCCCTGTCGATCTCGTCGATCGGCTCGACGTGCGTGGCTTCAGTCGCGCGAGGAGCTCGGCGAGGAGGCCGAGCAGGTCGCGTTCTCCAGCGCCGTCCTCGGCCTCCTCGAGCTCCGGGCTCAGCACGGCCACCACGCCCGCGAGGCTGCGCCGCCCGTCGAGCCGGTCCCCGATGGCCTCGCCGGCGCCGTTCAGGGCGAAGAGCTCGTCCCCCTGTCGTCCGTGAGCATCTCGAAGCCGCGCGCAGGTGATAGGGAACCCGTGATCGCGGCTGTATCATCCGCCTGTGCTGCACCGTCACCTCACCCATCGGCAATTCACCCTGGCTGCCATCGACGACGTGATCGCGCGCGGCAAGCGGCGCGATTGGGCCGAGCTGCGCCGGGCCGTGCTGGCCGACCCGGGCGTGCTGCAGAAGGCGCTGCGGGTTTGCCGGGCGCATGTCGCCAATCCCTCTGCCCAGCGCTACCGCTTCTGGAAGCAGTATGCCGAGCGACACCTGGCCTGAGTGGGAGCAGGCGCTTGCCTCTGCCGCCCACCCGCAGGGCATCCTGCCGGGTGCCGTCCTCGTCGGAGGGAGCGCTTCCGCGTTGTACGCGGAGCATCGCCTGTCCACCGATGCGGATCATGTCCTCACCGATCCGCGGCAGCGCTTCGATCAGGCGCTGGCCGAGCTGGAGTCGGTCGCCGGCTGGAAGACGGCCCGCGTCACGCGTCCCGTGCAGATTCTCGGCAGCCTGGACGGCGTCGAGACCGGAGTGAGACACTCACCGTTCCCACCGCAGCCGAGATCCTGCGCATCAAGGGGGTGCTGATCCTCAAGCGGAACGCGACCCGCGACTATCTCGATCTCGTGGCCCTGGCCGAACATATGGGCGCCGAGAAGATGATCGAGGCGCTGCGGCCTGTCGACCAGCTCTACCCACCGCCGAACGAAGAATCGGCTTTGCAGCAGATGCAGATCCAGCTTGCCGATCCGCTGCCCTACGACCTCGAAGAGCTCGACCTGGCCGAATACAAGAACCTCGATCCGCGCTGGAGCGACTGGCAGACCGTCAGGGCCGCGTGCGCGGACCATGCCATCCTGCTCTTCGATCGCATCGTCGGCCTGGACGATTGATCGAGCGCGGCCCGTGTCCGCGCCGGGCATTTGCCTGCGGATCCGCTCGCGTCGAGCGCCCGCCGCGGACTTGTTTCTCCTCTCCGCTGTTGTCATCATGAGCCCGTGGATATCAAGGACATCCTGACGAAGATCGCCACGACCGAAGCCCCCTTCGCCCGCCAGATGTTGATGACCGGTTTGATCACCCGCGTTCTGGAGGACCGGGGCAAACCGGCTCCGGTGCTTATCGGGGGGCTGGCCCTTTCCTACTACACTCGCGAGGTCTATTTCACGGCCGACATCGACCTGGCCTACGTCGACCGCGACGCTCTGGACGCGGCGCTGCGGGAGCTGGACTTCGTCAAGAAGGGCCGCTA
>JBAXRL010000476.1:0-3182 GCA_037131205.1 Actinomycetes bacterium
ACCCCGGGGAACCGCTGAACCGTGTGGATTGGAAGTCCACGGCTAAGACGGGGAGCCTGATGCTCCGCGAGATGGAGGAAGCGACCGACGGCGGCGTGGCGCTGCTGCTCAACGGAGCGGCTCCGTGCGTGCTCGGTGAGCCCCCCGAGACCACCTTCGAGATGGCCGTCCAGGCCGCCGGATCGATCGCCGACTTCGCGCTTCGATCCGGTCACCCGGTCACCTTGCTGCTGCCGGACAACGAGTGGCGGCCGATCCGCCTCTCGTCGGACGCGGAGAGCCGACGGCGGCTGCTGGCGATCCTGGCCGGGGCGACTCCGCGCGGGTTGACGGAGCTGGGCCCCTCGCTGCGGGCGCTCGTCGCCGACGGCCGGCGGCTCGCACGCACGCGGAGCCTGACCCTCGTCGTCCTCTCGCTCGACCGCGGACTCGTGCGCTCTGTGGTGGCGCTGCAGGAGGGTGGGCTGCCCGTCTCTGTCGTCCACGTCGGCGACGGCTCTCTCGCGGCCGCCTCCGACGCCGAGGGCCCGAGCCTGCGGCGCGCCCTTGCGGCGGCCGGCGTCCACTACCTCGCCATGGGCCTTGGCGACGATCCTGGCGCGGCCCTGTCGATGCAGGCGGAGGGCCGTCGCGCCGGCGCCCGATGAAGAGCTCGCGAAAACTGCTCTACTTCTTCAGCTTCGTCGGCCTCGCCGCGACGGCGGTCGTCGCGATCGCCGGCATCGGCGCGCCCACCATCGCCCCGCTTCTCCTGGCCGCGCTCGTCGCCGCGGCCCTGGTGGGCGCCCCGGGGCTCATCCATCGGCGCGCGTGGCCCGTCGCCCTCGTGCTGCTCCCGCTGGGCGCATATCTGCTCCTGCGCCTGCAACTGCCGATCCCCGCGCACGTCCACGGGGTCGGGCAGGAGATGGGCTTCTACCTCGAGCAGGCGCGATCAGGCGCGAGCGCGTACTCTCACGACGACTTCCCTCTGGACTTCGCCGCGGGGACCGGCGTCGGCGTCCTCCTCTCGCTGGTCGTCTACGCGGCGCTCGGGGCGGCCGCCTTCTTTGCCTTGAGCCTGCGCAAGGCGCTCCCCGCCATCGTGATCGTCCTCGCGCTGTTGGGCTTCGGTCTCACCACCGACGAGACGGCCAGGGTCGTCTGGACGCCGTTCGCTTTCCTCCTCCTGGCCGGCTGCATGCTGGCGCTTTCGCGCTCCCTCGGGCGCGAGCGCTGGCGAGCGACGGACGCGCTGGCGGGCGCCGCGACCGCGACGCTCGCGGCGCTGCTCGCTCTCTCCCTGGTGGGGGCGACGTCGGTGGCGGCGAGCAAGCCGCTCCAGGACTGGCGCACGTGGGGGCTCGCCGGCAGCGACGGCGCGCTTCTTGGTTTCAACTGGATGGAGAACTACGCGCGCCTTCTCGATCCGCTGAGCGACGCGCGCGTCATGCGCGTCAGGTCGCCCGTCGCCTCGTACTGGCGGGCCAACACCCTCGGTGATTTCAACGGGATCGTCTGGTTCGGCGGCGCCTCGTACGGCGATGTGCTCGCGCACGCGGAGGCGCCCGGCACAAGCGTCTACACCGTGCCGCCAAGCTACCCCGAGCCCCCCGGCAGGCTCGTCAAGGAGTCCTTCGAGATCGTCTCGACGTACACGGATCACCTCTTCACCGGGGGCTCTCCGCGGTCGCTGCTCTTCGCACCACAGGCGACGCTCTGGGTGACCGATGCGCGCGCGCTGCGCATCGACCAGGCTCTCGGCCCGACGCTGGACTACTCGATCGAGGCCGTCATCCCGCAAGTGACGCCGGCGGACCTCCTCGATCGCGGCGCCGACTACCCGACGGACGTCGTCGGCAAGTACGCCGCGCTGCCCTTCCCTCGACGCTCGGACTTCACGGGGCCTTCGCCTGAGGCCGCGTGGCGCGTGCAGATGAGCCACGCGGCCACGGATCGAGAATGGCTCGGCCTGTATCGGATGAACGAGGACATCGTCGGTACGACGACTGATCCCTATGGAATCGCCCTGGCCATCGAGGAGTACCTGCGTTCGGGCTTCACGTACTCTCTGGAGCCGCCGCGCAACGGCTTCGCGTCGCCCTACGCGGCGTTCCTCTTCCGCACGAAGACCGGGTACTGCCAGCACTTCGCCGGCGCCATGGCCGTGCTGCTGCGCTTCAACGGGATCCCGGCCCGGGTGGCGGTCGGGTTCTCGCCCGGCGAGCGAGCCAAGGACGGGGCCTTCGACGTGAGAAGGAACGACGCCCACGCCTGGGTCGAGGTGTACTTTCCCGGCGTCGGCTGGATGCCGTTCGATCCGACGCCCGGCCGGACGATCCCCGGCTCCGGCGTCTCGTCCGCGAGCGCCGGTTTCGTCGACCCCTTCAGCGCCGCCGGCGGGCCGGACGATGCCGCCGTCCCGGCCGCGTCCACGGCCGGCTCCCGCGGCCTGAGGCCAGAGCAGCGCGCCGCCGCGGGCGGCGTCGGCTCCTCCGGGACGGTGGAGCAATCGGGGATCTCCGCCTGGCTCCCCCTCGGCGGCGCGCTCGCGCTCGTCGCCTGGCCGGTGGGCCGCGCCGCGGTCCGCCGCCGCGGCCTGCGGCGAGGGAGCCGCACACGGCGCCTGCGGGCGTCTCTGGCGCTCACCTACGCCGATCTCAGGGACTACGGCGTCCTCGTGCCGCCGTCGCAGACGCTCGACGAGACGGCGCGCTTCCTCATGGGCTCCTTCGAGCTCGACGCCGGCCCGCTCATGGACCGCATCCAGGCGGTGCTCTTCGGTGGCCGGGCGGCGACGGAAGAGGATCTCGCCGCCGTGGCCGCCTTCCGTCGTCAGCTCAAGCGCAGGATGCGGGCGCGACGCGGCCGGGTGAGGGCGATCCTCGCGCTCTACGGCATTCCGGCCACATGACCATCCCCTTCCGTCCGGTGGCGCGTTCAGCCTCCGGATCGACGGCCGCGAGAAGGCGGACATGGGGCGCCGCGTCCGCCGCGCTCTCCGCGCCCGCCCGCGCGTCCGCCGGAGCCGCGGGATCCGCCGCGCCCGCCCGCCGCGCTCTCCGCAGCCGTGGGAGCCGCCGCGGCGGGGTAGTACTGTGAGGGAAGATAAGGAATTCCGGCGAATCCTTATCTTCCCCCCGACAACCGAGCCTGCGGAAGGCCGTACGCGGCCCGACAGTTAAGGAATCCTTGTCTTCCCT
>JBAXRL010000477.1:0-3179 GCA_037131205.1 Actinomycetes bacterium
GCCGCGGCCGCCCGCGCTCCCGGCGGCCGTGCCGCGCGAAGTCCACGGGCGCCACGCAGATCCGGGCGGCGGCGTCTGGCCCGGCCACCTCCGGGCGCAGTCGCGCGATGACTCCTCTCGACCGAAGGCGATAGCAGGCAGGCGTTGCGGGCTGCTCGCTTAATAGTGCTCAATATTCGGTTAACACTTCCTTCGCATAGCGCCCCTAGTGTACGCATTGCGGCGCTTCCCATCTCCGAGAGGCCCGCTGCCGGCGCCAAGAGCCGGTACCTCCTATCTTCTTTCTGGTTCGCCCCGGCCCCGGGCGAACCACGGCCTGAGGGTAGGCGGGCCGCCGCCGCCATCGTGCGGTATGCTTGCCGGCCCCTGGGCCACAAGCGCGAAGGCGCGGATCCACCTTTGGCCCCGGATCCGCGCTTTTGCGTTAACGACGCGATAACCGGCGCTTCGCGCCGCTACGCCCGGCTTAACACGGGCGTAACACTGCCGGGGCAGACTCTGAGATGGTTCCTTTCGCCGGTAGGCGATAGACCCCATCACGAGGGTTTGCCCCCAAGCCCTTGCACGAGGCCCCGTTCCCCCGCGGGGCCTCGGCCCTTAACGTCCCGGTGTCCCGCTTCGCCGTTTCACGCATCTTCGCCCCGGCGACGCCGCCAACTTTGCCGAAGTATCGCCCCGTGACAGACGATTCCCCTGCGTGTAGGCTCAATGCGTACTGAACTCGAAGAGGGGGCAAGAGCAGTGGAGCATTCCATCCCGACGCGCATGGGCGACGGCGCGCTGGTGCGCATGACGCCCGCGGAGATCGAAACCGCCATCCGCGACGGTGTGGCGGCCGCGGTCAAGCGCGCCAAGGTGGAGCCGCTCGCCGAGGACGAGATCGCGCACCTCCTCGACATCTTCAGCAGCCGTTCGCGGTTCAGCGCCGTCGACATCGGCGACGAGGTCACGCTGAGCTACGACGGCTGCGGCAGCCAGGACATGGGCACGCGCGTCAACGACCTGCAGTACTACGAGCAGTACCTGTGCGCCGACTCCGTCGAGCTCTACCACCACGACTACTCGTACAAGCCGGCGAAGGCCGTGCTCGGGCTCGAACAGACGACCATGCGCCAGGCGCAGTTTCTCATCACGGCGCCGTGCGGGTACGGCGCCATGCCCGACCTCGGCCTGTACACCGTGCCCGACGGTCCCCTCGCCAACTGGTCGCAGTTGCTGCCCATGGGCAAGATCGCCGAGGCGCGCGCCGCCCAGGAAGAAGCGGTGGAGCTGGCCGCCGACGACATCGTCTTCGTCGCCGCGAGCATGGCCGAGGCGGGCGCCGACTTCATCGACCTCGACACCGCCGGCGCGGCCGGCGACGCCGACTTCCTGGCCGCGCTCAGGGCCATCGAACGCATCCGCGCGCGCTTCCCCGACCTCGGCATCCAGATCGGCATGGCCAGCGAGTTCGTGCTCGGCATGCACGGCGAGCTCGAATACGACGGCGTGCGCCTGGCCGGCCTCTGGCCGCGCGAACAGATGAAGCTCGCGGCCAAGGCTGGGGTCACCATCTTCGGACCGGCGATCAACGTCAACACCGGCAAGTCGGTGGCCTGGAACGTGGCGCGCACCATCACCATCGTCAAGCAGTGCTGCGAGGAGTCCACCGTGCCCGTGCACCTCAACGGAGGCATGGGCGTGGGCGGCGTACCGATGCACATCCTGCCGCCCGGAGACGCCGCGTCGCGGGCCTCCAGATCGGCCGTCGACATCCTGCGCCTCGATGGCTTGTAGGTCGGGGCGGGCGATGTCTACGGCCAGGCGATCAGCCACGGCGTAGCCTCGGGGATGGGCGGCATCCGGACCGCTGGAGATCTGGTGGCCCGGATGCAGATCACCCGGGGGATGCGGCTGAAGCAGGCCAAGGAGTACGTGGCGCAGAGGCTGGGCGTGTCGCTGATGGACCTCTCCGACCCGGTGGTGATGCTCGACGTGCGCAGGGAGCGCGGTCTGGGCGCGTCCACCGAGGCCGGCGAGATCCTCTACGTCGACGACCCCGTCGGGCTCGAGGCCAAGTTCCACATCGCCGAGCTGCTGGGCATCCCCATCAACTCCGTCGAGCGTTTCAAGGCGATGACGGGGAGTCGCGGCTGAGTCAGGGGCCCGCCGAGGCGCTGCTCGAGGGACGCGGCGAGGCGGCGCGGGTCGCTGCCGCCGGCTTCGTGCGGCCGGCCGGGGCGCCACCTCGCCGCCGCGCGGCGGAGCAGCAGCCGGTTCCCGTAGCCTTCGCCACTCGGTAGACTGGTCGTGCGCACGTTGCGCGCCACGTGCGAGCCGGCGTAGCTCAGTTGGCGGAGCAGCCGCCTTGTAAACGGCAGGTCGACGGTTCGACCCTGCCCGCCGGCTCCGGCCGACGCGGCGTCCGCGCTCGCCCGGTGATGATGGCGTCGCGCTCAGGAGGGCCTGATCGTGAACAGGACAAGGACCGTGCTCGCAGTCGCGCTCGCGACGCTGGTCGCTGCGGCCGCCGCGCCGGCGGCGTCTGCCGCCGGGCAGCTCGACCCTTCGTTGAGTCTCGTCTCGCCGCGCCCTTACCAGGTCTTCCAGCGCGGCGCCGACGGCTATGGCGACATCCTCGTCGCGGGACGCGCCGTCGGCCTCGGAAGTGACCTGGAGGCGCGCTGGGGGGACGAGCCTTGGGCGCCGTTCGCGGGCCGCCCAGACGGCGCGTTCGCGCTGCGTCTTGGCGCCCGCCTACCGGGCCAGGCGACGCTCCAGGTCCGCGGCGCCACGCGCCCCGATATCGTCGTGAGCTGTGAGTACGTCGGGGTCGGCGACATCTACGTGGTCGCCGGCCAGAGCAACGCCAGCGGGCGCGGCGCCTTCCCGAGCTCGTACTCGCACCCGGTGTTCAGGGCGGCGCTCTTCGGCAACGACGATCGCTGGAAGGACCTCACCGATCCGGTCGACAGCGCCGCCGGTCAGGTCGACCGCGTGAGCGTCGAGGGCGGCGCCGGCGGCTCGGTGTGGCCGCTCCTTGCGACCGAGCTCATGGCGGCCGAGGCCGTGCCGGTGGCGTTCGTGCCTTGCGCCAAGAGCGGCACCCGCATTGCGAGGTGGGTGGAGAACGCCGCGGCGCCGCACTCGCGCAGCACGCTGTACGGCTCGATGCTGCGCCGCGTGCGCGCCGTCGGCGG
>JBAXRL010000478.1:0-3179 GCA_037131205.1 Actinomycetes bacterium
GGTGACGTCCACCCCGCTCGCGCGCGTGCGGTGCGGGCGCTCCGCGTCGGCGCACACCACGTAGTTGTCGTCGCCGGGGTACTTCGCGCGAAACGCTCTGATGCCCGGCACGCGGCTCGCACTGCTCGCGCGCCACTTGCACTCGATGGCCACTGGTGAGCGCTCACCCCTCGGCACGACGAAGTCCACCTCGCTGCCTTTCCTGGCACGCCAGTAGCGGATCGTCAGAGGGTCGAGCCGTGCGTTCAGCTCGTTCAGCACGTAGTGCTCCCACAGCCGCCCCAGATCCTCGGGGCGCCGCTGGCGCCAGTCGTTGGCGAAGCGCACGAAGCCGGTGTCGAAGCCGTAGACCTTGGGTGCCGACACGATCTCGGTGGTCGCCCGCGAGGAGAACGGCCTGACCACCTGCGCGACGCCGGTCACGTCGAGCACGTCGAGATAGCTGGCAACCGTCGCGCGGCTCACGGCGCACGCTTCGGCGAACGATGTGGCCTCGAACATGCCTCCGCTGCGCGCGAGCACGAGCTGGACGAAGCGCACGAAGGCGCCACGCTGACGCAGGCGGAACAGCTCCTGCACATCACGTGCCCAGTAGGACTCGAGCCATTCCGCGTAGTCGGAGTCAGGCACCGTCTCCCCGCCGAGGTAGAAGCCGGGAAGACCCCCCCACCACAGGCGATCCTCAAGGAAGCCGCCGAACGCCGCGAGGTCCGCCTCGACCATCGGGGTGAGCCATACGACGGCCTTGCGGCCGGCGAGGCTGTCCGAGAACTTGGCCGTCGCTGCCAAGGTTGACGAGCCCGTGGCGAGGACCTTCGTCTCGGGAAAGTGATCGGCAGCGATCTTGAGCAACAGCGCGGGATCAGCGAGTCGCTGGACCTCGTCGAGGACCACGCGCTTGCCGCGCAGACCACTCCAGAAGGCCTCCGGGTCCGCAGTCTGGCGCACAGTCCCGGGCAGGTCACAGTCCAGGTAGACCGTGCCCCCGAGCGACCGGCAGAGGCAGGTCTTGCCGACGCGGCGGACGCCGCGCAGCCACACGATGCTGCGACGGCGCCAAGCGCTCTCCACGTGATCGATCCAAGACTGGCGATTCACCATATGCACGTATGATTACACATAGTGGCACTATATGCAATGATACATTACATATGGTGTCGTTCGTCCGGGGAGGTCCGGGCGCGCGGGGGCGCGGGCCGGACTCAGCGCGCCCCCTCCGGCACTGCCCGCCGCACGATGCCGCCCGCCCTGCTCACCGCCCAGATGTCGGTCTCGCTCGCGGCGACGAGCCCGCTGAGCCCCTCGGCGACGCCCGAGTCCTGGGCGGCCCAGGTCTCTCCCCCGTCCGCGGTCACGAACACCGTGCCGTCGTCGGCCGCGATCCAGCCCGTGTCGCGGCCAAGAAAGTCGACCGCGCTGAGGTTCGCCGCTCGCGGCAGCGTCTGCGCCGTCCAGGTGCGCCCGCCGTCGACGGTGCGCAGCACCAGCGGCGCCTGGTCGGGGGTCTGGGCGGAGAGGCTCGCGCCCACCGCCCAGCCGTACGAGCCGTCGACGAAATCCACAGCCGTGAGGGTCGTCTGGGTGCCCGAGGCCTGCCGCCGCCACGTCCCGCCGCCGTCGCTCGTCTTGAGGATGCACCCCTTGTCGCCGACGGCGTAGCCCAGGGTGCGCGTCGCGAACGACACGCCGAACAGGGTGCTCACCGTCCGCGAGCGCTGCTGGCGCCAGCGCACGCCGTCGGTCGTCGTCAGGATGAGGCCCTTCTCACCCACAGCCCAGCCGCGGGTCGTGCCGACGAGGTCGACGGCGTACAGGGCATCGCGGCCGCTGCGAGACGCATTGACCGTGCGCCAGTGCGCGCCGCCGTCGCCGGAGCGCAGCACGAGGCCGGCGTCGCCGACGGCGTAGCCGACTCGGCGGCTCACGAAGTCGACGGCAGACAGCGCCGCGCCCCAATACCCCGGCGAAAAGCTGTCCTCCTTCCAGGTCGCCCCGCCGTCGGCGGTGCGCAGCACCAGGCTCGACGGCTCGCCGGGGCCGTAGTAGGCGCCCACGGCCCAGCCGTTCTGCGCATCGACGAAGTCGACGCCGCTGAGCTCGCGCAGGGCCAGCGGCTGGCGGCCGGTCCACGTGGCCCCACCGTCGGTGGAACGCACTATGGCGCCCGTCTCGCCCACCGCGCAGACGCCGGTCGGCGAGTTGAAGGCAACGCTCGCGAAGACGCCGTCCAGGTACTCGGCTTCGAAGTGCGCACTCCACGTCGCGCCTCCGTCGAGGCTCGTGGCGATCATGCCGCAGGGCTCCAGCTCGGTCTCGTCGGGGTAGTACCAGCCCGTCGCCGCGACGTGGCCTTTGCCATCCACGGCCACGCTGGTGAGAGTGTTGTTCCAGATGTCCAGGGTCGCGCGCGGTTTCCAGGTCGCGCCCGCGTCAGTGGTCTCGAGGATGCCGTCGCCGGCCACCCAGGCGCGGGACGCGCTCACTACGCAGAGCGCGGAGAGGTCGACCTCGGGGTCCACGTCTTGCGACGCCCACGTGGCGCCGCCGTCCGCGGTGCGCAGGATGCGCCCGCCGTCGCCGACCGCCCAGCCCGCCGATATGTCGGCGAAGCCGATGGCGCGGAGCTGCTGGGCGTCCCAGATCTTCTGGACGGCCCACGTAGCGCCGCCGTCGATGGTGCGGTAGAGGACGCTCGCGTAGGTGTCATCGGGATCCTCGGGCCAACGGAAGCCGAGCGCCCATCCCACGGTCGCGCTCACAAAGCAGACGTCGCGCAGGTCGTCGGCGCCGATCGTCATGGCGCTCCACGTGAGGCCAGCATCGGTGGTGCACACCACCGTGCCGTTGTCACCGACCGCCCAACCGCGCGCCGCGCCGGCGACGTCCACGGCGTAGAGGGAGACGCGCGTGCCCGAAGCCTGCGACGACCAGGTTGCGCCCGCATCGGCGGTGAAGAGGATCGTGCCCCCGCCGCCGACGCTCCAGCCGGCGGACGCGCCGGCGAAGGTGACGTCGTTCAGGCCGTTGCCCTGCGGCAGCGGCCACCGCCACTCCCAGGTTCCGTCGCCGGTCGAGATCCACGCCGCCGCCGGCGGCGTCGCCGGCGCAGCGCACGCGGCCAGCACACACAGAGCGAGCCCGAGCAGAAGCACCGTGCGCGATCTCATCGTTCGACCCCC
>JBAXRL010000479.1:0-3175 GCA_037131205.1 Actinomycetes bacterium
CGAGCGGCTCGACCTGGTCGTCTTGGCCGGGGAGTCCGGCGCCGGGCGACGGCCCCCGCAGCCCGACTGGCTGCGAGCCATGCTCGACGGCCGCGAGTGGAACGACGAGTCCCCGCGAGTGGTCGTACCGGGTGCGACGCCCGTACAGGGCGCGTCCTTCACGACGTCTGCCATCGCCTGGATCCGCGCAACGACGTGGTTGTCCGCGTTGCACCGTTAGGCGATATGCAGTCGCGTGTATGCTTGCAGCGTTCCTCTCGAAGTCAGGAGGGGCCGTTCGCGAAGGCAGGACTGTGAAGACGGTCGGCGCCGTCACGGCGGCTGACGTGTGGCACTACGAAAGGCGAGGTGCATGGCGATGAACGGGCAGAGCACTCTTCCCGGCTGGGTCGACGGACCAGCGAGATCCGCGGTCCTCGAGCTCATACAGTCGGTGACGACACCCGGAGACTCCTTCGTCCCTCCCTCCGAACGCATCGCGACATTCGACAACGACGGCACCCTCTGGTGCGAGAAACCCCTCTACGTCCAGGCCGACTTCCTCTTCCGTCGCTTCGTGGCGATGGTCAAGGAGGACCCGCTGCGGGCGAAGGAGCAGCCCTACAAGGCCGTCGTCGAGGGCGACCGCGAGTGGCTGAAGGACATCTACGCGCACGTTCCCGAGCTGGTCAAGGGAGTGACCGAGGCCTTCGCGGGCATCACGACCGACGCCTTTGACGCCGCCGTCTGCGAGTTCTTTGCGTCGGCGGTGCACCCCACCCTCGGCGTGCCGTACACCCAGGTCGCCTACCGGCCGATGCTCGAGCTCATGGCGCTGCTCAAGGCCCACGACTTCAAGGTCTACATCTGCTCGGCGGGTGGCCGCGACTTCGTGCGGGCCGTCTGCGAGCAGGTGTACGACCTGCCGAGAGACCGTGTGATCGGCTCCGCGACCACGCTGGAGTACCGCGACGGTGACCTGTATCGATCGACCGGCGTCGAGCAGCCCCTCGACGACGGACCCGGAAAGGTCATCCACATCTGGGCACGCACGGGGCGCAAGCCCCTGCTCGCCGGCGGCAACGCCGACGGGGACATAGCGATGCTGGAATCCGCCCGCTTCGCGCTTCTGGTCCACCACGACGACGCCGAGCGCGAGTTCGCCTACGACGAAGGCGCCGAGAAGGCCCTGGCTGCCGCCAAAGCACGCGGCTGGACCGTTGCGAGCGTGAAGGAGGACTTCAGATCGGTGTTCTGATCGGCACGAGCGGCGTGACCTTCGGACCGAAGCTCACGCACAAGAGCGAGAGGAGTGAGGGCAGAATGCGTGAACCGTTCAAAGGCGTCATCAACGTCGACATTCGCGACTCCATACCGGACTGGGCGCCGTTCGAACCGCCGAAGGCGCCGGACGGCGCCCCCAACGTGCTCTACATCGTCCTCGACGACGTCGGCTTCTCGGCGATGAGCTGCTACGGCGGCCCCATCCCGACGCCCAACATCGACGAGATCGCCGCCGAGGGCGTGCGCTACAGCCAATGGCACACCACGGCGCTCTGCTCGCCGACGCGCTCCTGCCTGCTGACCGGGCGCAACCACAGCCGCAACAGCATGGCCTGCATCACCGAGGGCGCCATCGGCTTCCCCAACGGCAGCGGCACCATCCCGCCCGAGAACGGCATGCTCTCCGAGATCCTCGGCGAGCTGGGCTGGAACACGTACATGGTCGGCAAGTGGCACCTCTGCCCCACCGACGAGATGAACCTGGCCGCGCCGCGCCGCAACTGGCCGTCCGGGCGCGGCTTCGAGCGCTGGTACGGCTTCCTCGGCGCCGAGACCAACCAGTGGTATCCCGATCTGATCCACGACAACCATCCGGTGGACCAGCCCAGGTCGCCGGAGGAGGGCTATCACCTCACCGACGACATCACCGACAAGGCGCTGGAGTTCATCAGGGACGCCAAGGCGATCGCGCCCGACAAGCCGTTCTTCCTCTACTACGCTCCCGGCGCCTGCCACGCGCCGCACCACGCGCCGAGGGAGTGGATCGACAAGTTCAAGGGCCAGTTCGACATGGGCTACGAGGCGATGCGCGAGCAGACCCTGGCGCGGCAGAAGGAGATGGGCTTGGTCCCAGCCGACACCGGGCTGCCGCTGGTGAACCCGATCGGCACGCCGGCGACGCACCGGGGACCGAAGGGGCAGCCGTTCGCGCAGTACGACGAGACCAAACCGTGGGACACCCTGTCGGAGGGTGAGAAGCGGCTCTTCTCGCGCATGGCCGAGGTCTACGCCGGCTTCCTCGCCCACACCGACCACCACATCGGCAGGCTCCTCGACCACCTGGAGGAGACCGGACTGCGCGAGAACACCATCGTCATCGTGGTCTCCGACAACGGCGCCAGCGGCGAGGGCGGCCCCGTCGGGTCGGTGAACGAGTGCCTGCTCTTGAACGGCATGCCCGACAATCTCGAGAACAACCTGGCGATGCTCGACGAGCTCGGCGGCACCAAGACCTACGGCCACTACCCCAACGGCTGGGCGATGGCCTTCAACACGCCCTTCAAGCTTTGGAAGCGCTACAACTTCAACGGCGGCACGGCCGACCCCTGCGTCATCTCGTGGCCGGCCGGCATCAACGCGAAGGGCGAGATCAGGGAGCAGTACCACCACGCCATCGACCTCGTCCCGACGATCCTCGACTGCCTCGGGGTCGAGGCTCCAGAGACGATCAAGGGGCACGTGCAGAGCCACTTCGACGGCGTGAGCATGCGCTACAGCTTCGACGACGCCGGCGCGAAGGGGACGCGGAAGACGCAGTTCTACTCGATGCTCGGCCAGCGCGGCATCTGGCACGAGGGCTGGAAGGCGGTCACCACCCACCCGCCGCTCGCCGGCTGGAGCGACTTCAACGCCGACGAGTGGGAGCTCTACCACACCGACGTGGACCGCGCGGAGCTGCACGACCTGGCCGCCGAGATGCCCGACAAGGTGCGCGAGCTCGTCAATCTCTGGTTCGCCGAGGCGGGCCGCAACGGGGCCTTCCCGCTCGACGACCGCATCATGCTGGAGATCGCGCTCACCGAGCGGCCGCAGCTCTCGGCGCCGCGCGAGAAGTACGTCTACTACCCGGACGTCGCGGAGGTCCCCGAGAAGCAGAGCGTCAACATCCGCAACCGCTCCTACTCCCTCGGCG
>JBAXRL010000480.1:0-3173 GCA_037131205.1 Actinomycetes bacterium
TCGGCATCTGCATCGTGTGCGGCATGGGTCTCTGCATGGATCACGCGCTCCGGGAGGATGTCGACCTCTGGGAGGGTGGCTACCCGTTCCCCAGCCACAAGGCCAAGAAGAAGCTGCCGCGCATCCTCTGCGCGGAGTGCAAAGCGGTGCTCGACTGAGCGCGACCACGGCAGTCTGAGCCGGCTCCTGAGCACCCTGTGAGACCCGGGCGCAGCGCCTGAGCGGCGCCGCTTCCCGGGGCAACCCCACGTCAGTGAATCAGTCAATCGAGGTACGGAGGTAGAGATGTCGATCTACGAGAAGATGATCAACGAGGGCGTCGGCGCGACCAAGGCAGTGTTCGGTGTGAACAAGGCCAACCGCGGCGGTACCTTCAAGGTCACCGACGCCAAGCCGTACGTCGACGCCGTCAACCAGATGACGGCCGCCGAGGGCCAGTCCGCGGAGGTCATCGCCCTCCACGTGGACTCGGTGAACGCGCACTACGACATCATGAGCAGTCTCTGCGAGACCGTGCGCCCCGAGGACGACCCGTTTGTCGAGCACTACCAGACGCCGCCGATCCTCGAGATCATGTACGAGGAGGATCCGGAGTTCAAGGCCTCGATGTGGAAGTTCATCGACGCCATCGCCGAGAACAAGGCCCTCATCGGCCTCGAGTCCGCGCGTCGCTACGGCGGTATGTACGGCCCGACCTGCGTCGTCGACTTCGCCATGTCCGTCGGCTCCGTGCCGAACGTGGTCAACCAGATCCTCATCGGCATGGACATCCCCGCCGACCACAAGAAGACCATCCTCGCCTGCAAGTCGTGGGGCATGAACACCTCGTACGGCCTGGCCGGAGCCTTCCGCGGCGCCGTCGAGTCGGGCAAGACGCTGGCCGAGGCCGAGCAGGCCGAGGTCGACATGCTGCAGTTCGTGTACCGCGAGCCCTCAGCCGCTCAGGCGCATCTGATGGACACCCACAACCTCGGCGGTCACGGCCCGCACACCTCCTTCGATACCCGTGCCTACATGGCGCAGTACAAGGAGCGCATGCGCCCGACGATCGTCGCCGCCATGAAGGCCGGCGTGCACCCTGCCAACGTCACGGCCGTGCCCGCCTACTGCGTCGGCGATGTGGCTCACCACATCGCGCAGTCGGCCTACAACATGTTCAACGACGACATGGTGTTCGCCATCTATGAGGCCGTCACCGGCGTGCTCGAGAACACTCTGCGCCGCGGCCTCGAGCAGGACGCTTTCAAGAGCGTGTACGACGTGCTCTCCATGGCCACCGGCGCGACGGCCTGCGCGACCGCGTACATCCTCTGGAAGGACAGCTTCACCGTGCCGATGGTGATCAACCTTCTCAACACGCGCTTCACCAACTACTGCGCCATGCATCCGGACCGCGGCGAGGCCGACGAGCTGCACAACGTCGACTTCATGGACATCCTCAAGCGCGGCGAGGCGATCCTCGACATCACGCCGCTCGGCAAGGGCGGCAAGGTCAAGGGCGTCGACGTCGATCTGAGCACCGTCGACAACAACGACGTGATCATGAACCCGCAGCGCTACACGTATCCCGCCTGCGCGATCACGCAGCGTTTCGCGGCCCTCATGACCCTCTCCGACTTCCCCTGCTTCCTCACGCCCGAGTGCACCACCGCGACCCTCATGACGAACATCGTCGCGTGCGCCCCCGACAAGCCGGGCGCTCCGGTGCGCTTCTGCAAGGACTGCGCGTCCTGCTCCCTGATCAAGAGGAACGTGCCCATGGCGACTGGTCGTGGCTCCGGCGCCAAGGGCTACTGCCAGTGGAACGTCGCCGTCTGACGCTCGTAGCCGAGTGCGTCTGACGCGACGCCGATCTGCAACGAGCGGGGATCGGGAAGAGGGCTTCCCGATCCCCGCTCGGAACACCGCCCCGTCAATTCGTTCCTGGAGGTGACACAGTGCCACAACCGACGCTTATGAAGCGTGCCATCACGGAGCTCATCGGCACCTTTGTGCTCGTGTTTCTGGGCACCGGCGCCGTGGTGACCGTCGTCACGAAACTCGGATTCCTGGGTCCGACCGGCGGCGACGCGCCCGGGCTCGTCCCGGGAGGCCTGCTCCTCATCGGCCTCGCCTTCGGCTTCGCCGTGCTCGTCATGATCTACGCCTTTGGGCACATCTCCGGCACCCACATCAACCCTGTGGTCAGTATCTGCCTGTGGGCCACCGGCCGTTTCCCGGCCAAAGACATGGTCACGTACGTCGTCGTGCAGCTCATCGGCGCTACGTTGGCCTCCCTCGTGGTCGCGGCCATCTGGGGTCAGCCGGCGATCGACGCTGGTCTGGGCATCACCCTGCCCGGCGCCGGCGTGAGCTATGCGATAGCCATTCTGGTCGAGCTCGTGACGACCGCCTTCCTGGTGCTCGTCATCTGGGGCTCCGCCGTCGACAGCCGGGCGCCGAGCGGCTTCGCCGGCGTCGCCATCGGCATCGTGGTCGCCGCCGACATCATGGTGACCGGCCCCATCGCCGGCGCCTCGATGAACACCGCGCGCTCGTTCGGGCCGTTCCTGGCCTCGACGATCCTGGGCGGCAAGAACGCCGACGGCGGCGCCATCGCCGATTGGGCCAAGTTCCCCATCTACATCATCGGCCCGATCGTGGGCGGCCTCATCGCGGCGTTCGTCTACGACTACATCTCGGGGATCAAGCAGAAGGCAGCAGAGTAGAGCGATCCTTCCGCGTCGTTGCCGCGCGGCCTGGCCGCCGGACGCGACGCGGATGCGGGCGGGGGCGTGACGCAGGTCGTGAGCGCCCCCGCCCGCGCCTCTCTCGGAGCGACAAGGCCGTTGTCGGCAGTCGGGCGGTGACCACATGAGCAAGACCGGCATCACGCTGCTGGGCATATCCGGAAGTCCGCGCCTCAAGTCAACGCACTACGCCGTCAACGCGGCGCTCGACTACGCCCGCGAACGGCACGGCGCCGAGACCGACTACTTCAGCGTACACGCGAAGACCATCGGCTTCTGCACGCACTGCGATTTCTGCATCCGCAAGAAGCAGGGGTGCATTCAGGACGATGCGATGAGCGAGCTCTACGAGAAGATGCTGCTCGCCAATGCCTGGATCCTCGCGAGCCCCGTCTACCAGGGGCAGGTGAGCGGCCAGCTCAAGACCGTGTTGGATCGCTGCCG
>JBAXRL010000481.1:0-3173 GCA_037131205.1 Actinomycetes bacterium
CTCGTGCTCGAGCCGCTCCTCGGCCCGGTCGACGCGCTCGACCTCACCGGCATCGACTGGGTGATCCTCGGCGGCGAGTCCGGGCCGGGCGCGCGGCCGTTGCACATCGAGTGGGTGCGGTCCGTCCGTGACCAGTGCGTGGCGGCCGACGTGCCTTTCTACTTCAAGCAGTGGGGAGGGGTGCGCCGCAAAGAGACGGGGCGCACGCTGGACGGCCGAGAGTGGCTGGAGCGGCCCGAAGCCATGGTGCCCGGTTGCGGTAGGCGGCAGGGTGCGGACCAGCTGGCGCTCGACGTGGTGGGCGCGTGACCCGCCACGACGACACGCTGTACGTGGCCCTGATGCGCGACGAGGTCCGGGGTGTCCTGGAGGCGGTCGAAGGGCGCTCGCGCGACGAGTTCATCACCGACGAGCTGCGCATCGGCTCGGCGGCCTTTCACTTCACGCGATTGGCGGAACGCCCGCTCAAGGCGTCCGCGGCCTATCGCGCGGCGCACCCCGAGATACCGTGGGAGGACCTGGCTGAAATCCGCGACAGAGTCGAGCCGGAGCTCTTCCACGAGGATGCCGCCGTGATGTGGGAGATCGCCACAAGCGAGTTCCCTGCTCTCGTGGACGCCCTCGAGGCCCTGTTACCCCCGGACGAGCTGTGGCGGTATCGCAAGGACGATGACTCCGATGAGGAGCTTGCCTGGCCTGCGTCTGAGCCCGATGTGTCACCCCGCGTGCCGATACCGACGGCCGCCCTGGACGAGATCTGCCGCCGCTACGACGTGCGCCGCATCCGCTTCTGCGGCTCGGTGCTGCGCGACGACTTCGGTCCCGACAGCGACATCGACATGATGGTGGAGCTCGGGCCCAATGCACCGCGAGGATGGGATGTGCTCCGTCTCGATGAGGAGCTCTCCGAGCTGTTCGGGCACGAGGCTGACGTGATGCACGGCAGGCCGGTCCGCTACATCCGCGACCAGATGCTCGCTGAGGCGAAGACCGTGTACATGGCCGAGGATGGACAAGTGGCGGAGAATGATGAGATGCACGCCTGGGAGCTGAAGGAGGAGGGCCGATGAGCCGGGCACACATCGAGTTCTCGCAGGAGGAACTGGAGGCCATCTGCCGGCGGCGTGCCGTCAAGCGTCTCGCCCTGTTCGGCTCTGTGCTCCGCGACGACTTCGGCCCCGACAGCGACGTCGACGTGCTGATCGAGTTCCGCGACGACTTCGAGGGCAAGCGGATCTACGAGATCTTCGACGAGCTGTCCGAGCTTTTCGGTGGCCACACGATCGATCTCGTAGAAGTGGAGTTCCTCAACCCGCGCATGAAGAGGGCTCTGCAGCGTGACGCGGAGGAGCTGTATGCAGCCTGAGGACGCAACGCAGACCGGCGCCATGCTCTGGCTTCGCGACCCGTCGCTCGGCCCGCGACAGGCCACACGCGCCACGATGGCCGCAGAGGTGACGGAGCCATGATCCAGATCGACTTCTCGCGCGAGGAACTTGAGGCCATCTGCCGGCGGCGCGCGGTCAAACGCCTGGCGCTGTTCGGCTCTGTGCTCCGCGACGACTTCGGCCCCGACAGCGACGTCGACGTGCTCATCGAGTTCCGCGACGACTTCGAGGGCAAGCAGATCTACAAGATCTACGACGAGCTCGAACGGCTGTTCGGCGGCCGTCGTGTCGATCTGGTCGACCCGAAGCGGCTCAAGCCGCGCCTGAAGCGCCATGTGATGGCGCTGGTGGAGGAGCTCTATGCAGCCTGACGATCTGGTGCTCGTAGAGGACATGTTGGACGAAGTGCGCGACGCGCTGGAGTTCGTTCGAGGCTACGGCCTCGAGCGCTTCCTGGATGACGGGCGCACCTGCAAAGCCGTGGCGTACTCGCTGCAGACCTTGGGTGAGGCCGCGAACCATGTCTCGGAGCGATTCAGGGCCGAGCACCCGGTGGTCCCCTGGCGCGACATCATCGGCATGCGTCGCCGGCTGGTCCACGCATATCGCGCGGTGAGCTTCGAGATCGTCTGGGCCGTGGCCAAAGAGGAGCTGCCCGAGCTCGAGATCCTGCTCTCGGACCTCGTGGAGGAGTAGCGATGACGCAGCGAGACAATCGCGTCTACGTGGCCATCATGCGCGACGCCGCCCGCGACGCCGCGAGCCTGGCCGAAGCAGCGCCCGAGGGACTCGCGACGACCGAGCCACGGCAGATGGCCGCCGAGACTCGGCAGATGGCCGCCTCGTTCTACATCGAGCGTCTCGCCCACTTCGCCGGCCGCACCTCTCAGTGGTTCCGCGACGAGCATCCCGAGATCGACTGGCAGCGCCTGGCCGCATACGAGCAGGACATCGAAGCGGATCCGCCCGCGCACGAACCAGCGAAGACGTGGGCGATCGTCGAGGGTGAGCTTCCCTCACTGGCAGCCAAGCTCGATGCTCTGCTGCCGGCGGAAGAGCCCTGGTGCGGCAGCGCCTCACCCGGCCAGGGCGCACGCGGCCTGAACCCGGAGGTCGACGGCGCGCCGCGCTCCCTCGGCGTGCCTCAGGTCACCGTGCCGCGCGAGGCGCTGGCCGCCGTGTGTGAGCGCTGGGCGATCAGCCGCGTCCGGCTTTACGGCTCGGCGGTGCGCGACGACTTCACCGCCGACAGCGACATTGATGTGCTCGTCGACACGCCGGCCGATGAGCCGCTCGGTCTGCAGTTCTTCGATCTGCAGGAAGAGGTCGCCGCGCTCTTCGCCGGCCGCGAGGTCGATGTTGTGGACGCGGGGCGCATCAACAAGTACCTTCAGGAGCGGATCCTCGCGGGCGCGGTGGAGATCTGGCCGTGCGAACGAGCCAACTCGGAGTCGGAGTGAAGGAGGCGAGAAGCAGATGAGTCGAGCACGCCTCGAGTTCTCTCAGGACGAGCTGGTGGCGATCTGCAGGCGTCGAGCTGTGAAGCGGCTGGCTCTCTTCGGGTCTGTGCTGCGCGACGACTTCGGGCCTGACAGCGACGTGGACGTGATCGTCGAATTCGACCCGGACGCGCCAGACGACGCTGACATCCTGCCGATTTTCGACGAACTGGCCGAGCTGTTCGGCGGCCACACCATCGACCTCGTAGAGGTCGAGTTCCTCAATCCGCGCATGAAGAAGGCTTTGCAGCGCGACGTGGAGGAGCTGTATGCAGCCTGACGACCT
>JBAXRL010000482.1:0-3171 GCA_037131205.1 Actinomycetes bacterium
GGAGGCGATGGGCTGCTCCGTGAGCGACGAGCCGGACGGCGTCGTGGTGGCCGGCGCGCCTGCGCCGGCCGGCCCCGGTACGCCGGCCGGCCTGACCGTGGACATGGGCGACATCTCGGACACCTTCATGACCCTGGCGGCAATCGCCCCCTTCGCCAGCTCGCCGGTGACGATCACCGGCATCGCCAACGTGCGCCACAAGGAATCCGACCGCATCGCCGCCATGGAGAGCAATCTGCGACGCCTCGGCGTCAAGACCGCCTCCGGCCCCGACTTTCTGAGCGTGTACCCCGGCACGCCGACCGGCGGGCGCATCGACCCGCACGGCGATCACCGCATCGCGATGTCGTTCGCCGTGCTTGGGCTGCGCACCCGCGGCGTGGTCGTCGAGGACCCCGGCTGCGTGAGCAAGACCTGTCCGGACTTCTTCGAGCTTTGGAAGATGCTCGAACAGGGAACAGGCTGAACGGGGCAAATAGAGGGACGAGCTGCCAAGGCCACACACGCGTCACCCAGCCGGGAGGGCAAGCATGGACGACGAGACCACGGGCAGGCCGCCCGACGAGATCGCTGCACAGCCGTCTGGGGGCGGCGAGAGCGCCGCCGGCTCCGCCGACACGGCGGAGACGAGCGTCGCGCCGCCGGCCGACGCCGACGCCACCCGCGTCATGAGCGGCGAAGCCGTCGACGAGACGCGGGTGATGCCCGCGGCCGGGGGCGCAGCGCCTCCGCCGGCGCGACCGCAGCCCACCCTGATGATGTCGCGGCCGCCAAAGCAGAGCTCTAACACGTGGTGGATCGTCCTCATCGTCGTGCTGCTGGTGCTGGCCGCCGCGGCGGCAGCCTGGTACTTCGTGCTGCGCGACAAGGGCGAGGCGCCGGCTCCTCAGCCGAGCCCCACCCCCACGTTCGCCTGGGTGGGCGCCTGGGGCCGCACCGACGGCACCGGCGGAGGCGTCGTCGTCGAGCCGAAGGGCAAGGACTATCAGGTCACCGTATACGGCACCACCCTCCAGGTGCTCGGCAGCGCCGTGGCCACGCCGAAGGGCAAGGACCTCACCTTCGCGCTCGAGAGCAGCGAGACGGCCGACGGCCTCCCGGGGCCGTTCCAGATCACTCTCCGGGCCGGCCCCGGCGAGAACCTCGCCGAGATGAAGGTCACGGGGAGCAACCAGGCCACCGTCATCGTCCCGCTCCAGCGCGTGGCGGTGCTGGTGCCCGCGACGCCCTCTGCCGCGCCGACAGTCGCTCCGACGTCTTCGCCGACGTCCTCGCCGACGCTGTCTCCGTCGTCGAGCCCGAGCGCGTCGCCCACGGAGGGCGCCGACCAGCAGGTCATCGACGCCATCGTCAAGCTGCAGACCGGCGTCATCACGTGGTCCACGAACAACAACAAGCTCTATCCGGCGCCGGCCGACGTCACCGAGGCCGGCGGCATCGCGACGTACGTTGATCCCTGGCCGGCGAACCCGTACACGGGCCAGCCCATGAAGCCGGGCACAGAGCCGGGCGACTACATCTACGAGCAGCTGAACGGCGGCGTCGGCTACAAGCTCACCGGGTTCATCAGCAACGGCACGACCTATACCGTCCCCTGACCGCGGGCGGCGGCCGGGCGCCGCGAAGGGCGGGGCGCTGTGAGCGCCCCGCCCTTCGGCGCTCCCGGCCCGCCGACCTCGACCCGCGCCGGCGGCGCGGGTAACATGACGAAGTCGCGCTCACCCCACCGGGAGGAAGGCCATGCGAGCGATCCGCGTGCACGAGCTCGGCGGCCCCGAGGTTCTGCTTCTGGAGGAGCTGCCCCAGCCGCGGCCGGTCGAGGACGAGGTGCTCGTGCGTGTCCAGGCGGTGGGGGTGAACCCCTATGAGACCTACGTGCGGTCCGGCGACTACGCCCATCTGCCGGCGCTGCCGTACACGCCCGGCGTCGACGCCGGAGGCGTCCTCGCCGAGTCCGGCGAGCGCGTGTACACGAGCGGCTCGTTGAGCGGCGCCTACGCGGAGCTCGCGCTCTGCCGCCGCGACCAGGTGCACCCTCTTCCCGATGATCTCTCGTATGCCCAGGGGGCCGCCCTCGGCGTGCCGTACGCGACCGCCCACCGCGCGCTCGTGCAGCGCGCTCGCGGGCGCGCCGGCGAGACGGTCCTCGTTCACGGCGCCAGCGGCGCCGTGGGCCTGGCCGCCGTCCAGTTCGCCTTGGCCGCCGGCCTCCAGGTCGTCGGCACGGCGGGCAGCGAGGCCGGTCGCGCGCTGGTCAGAGGCCAGGGAGGCGTGCTCGCCCTCGATCACCGCGACCCGCTGCACCTCGCGGCGGCCGTCGCCGCCACCGGCGGCCGCGGCTTCGATGTCATCATCGAGCTGCTGGCCAACGTCAACCTCGGCGACGACCTCAAGGCCCTCGCCATGCGCGGCCGCGTCGTTGTCGTCGGCAGCCGCGGCACGGTGACGGTCGATCCCCGCGACCTCATGACCGTCGATGGCGCCGTGCTGGGCATGATGAGCAACAACGCGTCGCCGGAGGAAGCCGGCGAGACCCACGCCGCCATCGCCGCCGGCCTGCGCGACGGGTCTCTGCACCCGGTCGTGGCCCTGGAGCTCCCGCTGGCGGAGGCCGCGCGTGCCCACCGCCACATCATGGAGCGGCCCGCACTCGGCAGGATCGTGCTCGTGCCCTGACCTGACAGCCCGCCGGCGGCCGACTACGGGTTCGCCACCGGCTCGATGCGCGCCGGCCAGGCCCTGCGGCCTTCGCCAGCGAGGTCGGCGGCCGTCTCCGCCGCGATGGAGAGCACGAGGAACTCGGCCGCGAGGCCGCGCGCGAGCGCCCTGCGCCGCGCGGCCTCGACGGCCGCCTCCACGGCGCCGGCTTTGGTAGGATTGCGCCATCCCCGAAGGAGCCTGCCATGACCGACTACCGTTCCCGCAGCATGTGGCTCGACGGCGTGCCCGGCGAGCTTGCCCCGCGGCCTTCTCTGCCCGGCCCCATCGACCTCGACGTCGCCATCGTCGGCGCCGGGTACACCGGCCTGTGGACCGCGTACTATCTGAAGAAGGCCGACCCGACACTCCGTGTGGCTGTTCTCGAGAAAGAGATCGCCGGCTTCGGCGCCTCCGGCCGCAACGGCGGCTGGTGTCACACCACCTTCCCCGGCTCGCGCGAGCGCGCCGCCA
>JBAXRL010000483.1:0-3167 GCA_037131205.1 Actinomycetes bacterium
CGCCCTTGTTGTACTGGCTGAGGGCGGCGGTGATCATGTACACGGTGAGCTTGACCTTCAGGCGCCGCTTGGCCGGGTCGGTGGGGTTCGCGCTGGGCAGCATCAGCTTGAGCGCGAGAAGAAGCTGCACCACTTTGGTCAGCAGCGCGGGCCGGTGGAACCCTTTGATGCCGGGCAGCACCGTCTTGCCGGCGAAGAAGTCATTGAGCTTCGCCAGCGAGGCGAACGTGAAGGTGATGTCTGGGCTGGGAGCGCCGCCGCCGGCGTCCCAGAAACCCTGCTCCACGCGCGCCTCGCCGTGCTCGAACCACAGGTAGGCGCCCACGGGATGGGGCTGGTTCTTGGCGACGAACTGGACGGTGGCGTTGACGCCGGCGAAGCGCTTCGCCATCTTCTGGTCGTCCTCGAGCAGCACCTTGACGCAGGGCAGCGCGGCCTGCAGGAAGAGGCGCGTCCTGAGGAGCTCACGGGTGCGCGCCTGCGGCAGGTCGTGAGCCGGCGGCGCCTGCGGGGCGCCGGCCGCGGCGGGCGGGCCGGCCGGCGACGCCTGCGGGGCGCCGGCCGCCGTTCCGCGGGGCGCGGGGTTCGCGCCCATCAGTGCTCGTCCTCCCAGTCTTCGTCGGCCTCGAACTCGCGGTGCAGCAGCTCGCGCACCTGGCCGACGATGCCGTCGCCGTCGATGCAGTAGTGGCTGTACAGGTCCTCGGGGTAGCCGACCTCGCTGTAGCAGTCGGGCAGGCCGCTCTTGGCGAAGGCGCAGCCCTTGCCGCTGGCGGCGATCACGTCGGCGACGGCGCTGCCGAGGCCGCCGATCACGTTGTGCTCCTCGACGACGAGGAGGCGGCGCGTCTCGAGCACGGCCTTGAGGATCGCTTCTTCGTCGATGGGCTTGATGGTGTGCACGTCGAGGACGCGCACGCCGATGCCGTCCTGGTCCTTGAGCAGCTTGGCGGCCTCGGCGGCGTGGTACACGGCGACGCCGCAGGCGATCACCGTGATGTCGGCGCCCTCGTTGATGGTCACCGCCTTGCCGATCTCGAAGCCGTAGTCGTCGTTCGCGAAGTGGGTAGGCTCGAAGCCCCGGCCCAGACGGATGTACACGGGGCCGGGGCGCTTCACCGCGGCGCGCACGGCGTTGGCCGTCTCCCAGCCGTCGGCCGGCACGATGACGCACATGTTGGCCAGCGAGCGCTGAATGGCGATGTCCTCTGTGCAGTGATGGGTGGTGCCGGCCTGGCCGAAGCTCACGCCGCCGTGCGTAGCGATGATCTTGACGTCGAGGTTCTGGTAGCAGATGTCGGTGCGCACCTGCTCGAGGGCGCGCATGCTGGCGAACGCCGACATCGTGCTGACGAACGGCAGCAGGCCGCTCTTGGCCATGCCGGCGGCGATGCCGAAGAGGTTCTGCTCGGCGATGCCCACGTTGAACACGCGCTGCGGGAACTTGTCCTGGAAGACGCCGATCTTGGTGCTGCGCGCCAGATCGGCGGTGAGCGCCACGATGCGCGGGTCGGCCTCGGCCAGGTCGCAGAGGACGCGCCCGTAGATCTCGGCCTGCGTCAGCGTGTTGGCGTCGTAGACGTTCCAGGTGGTGCCCGTGACCTCGCTCATGACGCACCTCCCGCGGCCGGCGCGGCGGCTCTTGCGGCGCCGGCCTTCGCCCCCGCCTGGATGCTGGCCTTGGCCCTGGCGGCCAGCTCCGAGTCGATGCTGCCGTAGTGCCACTTCACCTGGTCTTCCATGAAGTCGACGCCCTTGCCCTTGACGGTGTTGCAGATGATCACGGAGGGGGCGCCCTTCGTCGCCTGGGCGCCCTCGATGGCCGCGCCGATCTGGGCGTAGTCGTGGCCGTCGATCTCGCGCACCTCCCAGCCGAAGGCCTTCCACTTCTCGGCCAGCGGCTCGAGGCTCATGATGTCTTCGGTGCGGCCGTCGATCATCATGTGGTTGCGATCGACGAAGGCTGTGAGCGTGTCGACCTTGTAGTGATGCGCGGCCATGGCCGCCTCCCACACGGAGCCCTCGTTGCACTCGCCGTCGCCGAGCAGGCAGTAGGTGCGCCAGGTCTGCTTCTGGAACCTGGCGCCGAGCGCCATCCCCACGGACATCGAGAGGCCGTGCCCCAGCGAGCCGGTGCTGGCGTCGACGCCCGGCACCTTGTTGCCGTCGAGGTGCATGCCGAACGGGCTCTTGAAGTGGTTGAACTCCTTGAGCAGGTCCTTGCTGTAGTAGCCCTTGTCGGCGAGCACGGCGGCGAGCCCGACCCCCCCGTGCCCCTTGCTGAGCACGAAGCGATCGCGCTCGGGCCAGCCGGGCTCGGCGGGCTTGACGCTCAGGTAGTGGTAGTACAGCGCCGTGAGCACGTCGGTCATGCTGAGGGCGCCGCCGATATGGGCGCCGCCGGCCCACACGGTGACGTCGACCATGTCGCAGCGCAGCTGCCTGGCCTTCGCCTGCAGGCTCCTGATCTCCTCCGGTGACAGTGGCATCAGCTACCCCCTTGCCCCTCGGGGCTCTTCTCGAGCGCCGCGAACGCGTCGTCCACGATCGCCAGGGTACGGTCCAGGTCCTCCTGCGTGTGCGCGCAGCTCATGAACCAGTTGTGGTGCGAGGTGAAGTAGGCGCCGCGGCGCGTGCACTCGGCGCAGAAGCGCTGGTGCAGCATGAGGCTGGGGTCGTCGGTGAGGCGCAGGTACGGCATGCTCGGCACGCCGCTGACCTTGAGCTCGTAGCCGTGCTTGTCGGCGAGGCGCTGCATGCCGCCGGTGAGGGCGCGGCCGTAGTCCTGCATCCTGACGGGCGCGTCGAGGCGCTCGAGCTCGGCGAGGCAGGCGAGCGCCGCCGCCATCGGCACGGCCTGGTACCAGTAGCTGCCGCTGTAGAAGACCCTGGCGGCGTCGCCCTTCAAGGCGTCGATGCCCACGAGCGCCGAGATCGGGTAGCCGTTGGCGATGGCCTTGCAGTAGCACGCGAGGTCAGGGGTGAAGCCGAAGTAGTCGGCGGAACCCCTCAGGCCGAGACGGAAGCCGCAGCGCACGTCGTCGACGATGAGGACGACGCCGTGCCGGTCGCAGAGCTCGCGGATGCTCTGCCAGTAGCCCAGGTCGGGCAGCTCGCTGTCGGCGAAGGTGGGGTGATGGTAGGGCGTGGCGATGAAGCCGGCGACC
>JBAXRL010000484.1:0-3156 GCA_037131205.1 Actinomycetes bacterium
CACTGGATCCGAGGTCGGCCACTGGAGGTGGCGCGTGTCCCGGCAGCATGGATCGACGCTCTTCGAGCTCGTCGCGATACTGGCGATCGGCGCGGTGCTGTGCGCCATCGCCGTGCCCGGGGTGGCGGCGGTGCGCGGCGTGTTCGCCGCCGACGCCGCCGTGGACAGGCTGGCGCTCGTCCTCCGCGACGCCCAGGCGAGAGCCCAGGCGCGCGGCGCTGTCGTGCGCGTGTCCGTCTCCGGCGACGGCCGCTACTCCGTCAGCGACGTCAGCGCCTCCGGCGAACGCCCGGTGGCTCGCGGCGAGCTCGGCGCCGCCGTGGTCAGCAACTACCCGCAAGGCACGCTCGAGTTCGGCGCCGCCGGCTGGCCGACGCTCCCCGGCGGCGCCAGCCCCCGGGCCGGCCACTTCACGATCGGCGCCGCGTCGGCGGGCCACGTTGTCGTCGTCCAGATGGGGGGGTGCGTGAGATGCGCCTGAGCGCTCGTCGCCACGGGTTCTCGCTGATCGAGGCGGTCGTCGCCGTGGCCATCCTCGGCCTCGCCTGCGTCGCCGTGAGTGGCGTGCTCAGCGCTTCGCTCAAGGCCGAGCGCACCGTGGAGCGACGCCGTCACCTCGAAGCCGTGCTCGCCGCCGAAGGCGAGCGTCTGACGGCGCTGCCCTACTACCGTCACGCCGCCGGCGAGCAGCCGCCGGCGAGCCCCGCCTCCCTGCTCGGGGAGGTGTTTCCGCACGCCTCGCCGGCCTGCAATGCGCCGGAGGCCTACTACTCCGACGGCTCGGGCGCGGCTCCGGCGGGCACGTTTGTCAGCGACATCCTCGCCGACGACCTCACCGTGCGCCGCGTGTCGCGGTTCGTGGCCGTGTCGCCGGCGGGGCTGGAGCCCGTCGCTGTCGAAGCCCTGTCGGATTGGGCCGTCTGGTCGGACGCCGTCCCACCGGCCGGCCTGCTCGAGGTCGAGCTGCAGGCGTCGTGGCGTGGGCTCGTGGCCGAGCGGCGCCTCGTGTTCAGCGCCGTGCCGCCGTCGGTGGCGCCCGCGATCGCCGCGCTCGAGGGGCGTCACCGTGTCTCGTGAAGCCGCGGCGCGAGGCGTCGTCGCCTCGCCGGCCGGCCTTCGCGGCATGCGCTCGCGCGCCGGAGTCACGCTTGTCGAGCTGCTCGTCGCCGCGTGCGTGACAGCCGTGGCCCTGACCGGCGCCTGGGGCTGGCTGTGGAGCGCCGGCGGCGCCGCGAGAAGCTCCGCCGGCCGCGCCCAGGCAGCTACGGCCGCGGCTTTCGCCGTGAGGACCATTGCCGACGAGCTCGGCCTGGCGACGGCTCTCATCCGCCCCCCGGTCGGCATGTCCCCAGACCGCGCCCTCAGCATGGAGCATCGCCACGACGGCGTCGCCGTCGAAACGGTGCTCGTGGCCTGGGATCCGGCGCGGCGCGTGCTCTGGCGCAAGACATCCGGCACGTACCTGGCCGATCACGTGGAGCTGTTCGCGGTCGACTACTTCAGCGCCGACGGACGGCGTCTCAGCGCGGCCGACTTCGCCGCGGCCGGCTGGCCGCGGGCCGTCGCGCGAATCGCCGTCACCGTCGAGGTGACCGTCGGAGGGCGCACGGCGCGGGCCAGCCGGTCCGTGGCGCTCACCCCCGAGGCGACGACATGAGAGCGGCCTCGTCTCAACGCGGCTACGCGCTCCTCGCGGCGCTGGTGGTGACCGCTCTGGCGGCGGTGTTCGCCGCGGCGGCCGTGGCGGCGGTGAGCGCCCGGCAGAGCATCGTCGGCGCCGACGTCGCCAACGCGCGCGCCCAGGCTGGGGTCAAGCAGGCGCTCGCCCGCGTGTGCCTCGAGCTGCGGCGCCATCCAGCCGCCCTCGACGGCGCGCTGTCGAGCGCCGCGACGACCGCCGCAGGCGAGTCGTGGCGGGCGAGCTGGGTCGCGGCCGACGGGGTCGCCGGCGCGTCGTGGCCGGTCGTAGCCGTGCAGGTCGAGGGCTCGTGCGGCGCCGCCCGAAAGTCACTCTCAGCCGTGCTGCAGCTACGCGCCGAGCCCGTGCCGCAAGGTCTGGTCACGGGCGGCGACGCGGAGCTTCAGGCGCCGCTGCGGGTCATCGGCGGCGGGCTGTACTGCGGCGGCTGCCTGCGCGGCAGGGAGTGGCTGGAGCTCGGGAGCCCCGATCCGGCCGGGGCCGCGACGCCGCCGGCCGACGGCGTACACGGCGACCTCTGGCCGTGGGCCGGCGTACACGCCCTGGGCAACGAGTGGGCGGCGGGCGCGGAGATCCACGCCGCGCCTGGAGCGAGCGCGGAGTACCCGTTCGACACCGACGTGCACACCGGCGACAACGACGTGTCGCGGTTCGTGGCGCCGCCGGACGCGTCGCTCCTCGTCGCCCTGCGGGACGCCGCCGTCGCGCCCGGGGCGGCCCTCCACGACGGCGCCCTCGACGTGGCGCAGTTGCCGCTGTCGCGGCCGCCGAGCCTGGGCGCCGGTCCCGGAGACGACGGCTACGTCGTGGTCGTGGCGGCCGCCGCGGGCGCCGAGCTGCGCCTCACGGGCGCCCGCCCGCCCGGGGCGTGCCCCATCGTCATCGTCGTCCAGGGCGGCGCGGCGCTGGGGGAGCCGGGCGCCCCGACGGCGTTCGACGGCGCCCTGCTGGTGCTCGGCAGTCTGCACGTGTGCGGGCCAACGGTTCTCGGCGGCCATCTGTTCGCCCGCGACCTCCTGGTCTCGGCGCCGCTGTGCGTGGAGACCGCCGGCGACTGGCGCCGGAGGCAGCTCGCCGGCCTGGTGTCTCCCGCTCTGGTGTCGCTCGATGGGCCGTAAGCGCAGGGAATCGCGCCGGCGCTGCGAAAAGTGTGTACTGCGCTTGTATATTGTGAAACACTACACGTCCTGCGTGAGGGGGCAGGCGCCCGGGGCGATCTCCCCGGACTCCGCGCCTAAAGGTATGCGGCAAGGCTGCCGACAATGCCACTAGAGGGTGGCGAGGCAAGCGAAGGGGCTGGCATGGCCAAGAGCAGTGCGCGCGTCGGTATCGACCTCGAGCAGTCGTCGATCGCCGGCGTGCAGGTAAAGGGCGCCGGTCAGGGGTACTCTCTGACTCATGTGTCTGTGCGCGCCTTGCCCGAGGGCCTCGTCTTCGAGGGCGAAGTCGTGGATGTC
>JBAXRL010000485.1:0-3152 GCA_037131205.1 Actinomycetes bacterium
GCGGCCTGATCAAGACTCCTCTCTGGAAGCAACCGGAGAGAGGAGCGATCATGGGCAAGCCCAGGCATGTGCAGGTTACCGGGCCGCTGGCCCCCTACGTCACCGGCTTTGAGGAGGATCTGGCCGCGCAGGGATACAGATCGCCGCACGACCATCTCTATGCGATGGCCCAGGTGAGCCGCTGGCTGGACGGTGAGAAGCTGGGCGCGGGGGACCTCTCGGCGGCAAGCGTCGAGCGGTTCCTCAGCTGGAGAAAGGCCGCCGGCTACGTCAGCCCGCTGTCCCCGCGCAGGCTGTCAGTGGTGCTCGGCCACCTGGTCGGCGTCGGGGTCACGCCGGCTTTCGCAGCGGCCCTTGCCGATACGCCCCTCGAAGTGCTGATGGAGCGCTACAGGCGCTACCTGATCGAGGAACGGGGCCTCTCGCCGGCGAGCCTTCGCCACTACACCGATGTGGCCCGCGCCTTCCTGCTCTGGTCGCCGGCCGAGGGCGAGCTCGGGCTGCAGGGCTTGAGCAGCGCCGCGGTCAGCGGATTCGTGCTGGCCGAGTGTCGGCGCTGCAAGGTCGGCTCCGCGAAGTCGATGACCACGAGGCTGCGCTCGCTGCTGCGCTTCCTCTATCTGGAAGGCCTCACGCCGACGGCGCTGGCCGCGGCCGTGCCCACCGTGGCGAGCTGGCGCCAGACCTCGCTGCCCAAGGCGCTCGATGCTGCCGACGTGGCCCGCCTGCTCAGGAGCTGTGACCGCCGCGCCGCGCTCGGGCGCCGGGACTTCGCCGTGCTCACCCTGCTCTCGCGCCTCGGACTGCGCGCCGGCGAGGTAGCGGGCCTGCAGCTTGGCGACATCGCCTGGCGCCAGGGCGAGGTCGTGGTCCGCGGCAAGGCAGGCCGCAGAGACCGGCTGCCGCTGCCCGCTGACGTCGGCGAGGCGCTCGTCGCCTGGCTGCGGCGGGGCCGGCCGCAAGCTGGGGGCCAGGCGCTGTTCACGCGGATGCGCGCCCCGCGGCGGGGGCTCTCCGCCGGCGGCGTGTCGGCCATCGTGCAGCGCTCCTGCCGGCGGGCGGGGCTGCCGCCGGTGGGCGCCCATTGCCTGCGCCACACCGCGGCCAGCGGCATGCTTCGCGCCGGCGCAAGCCTTGCCGAGGTCGGTCAGGTCCTGCGTCATCGCTCCCCCGAGACCACGTCCATCTATGCCAAGGTCGACCGCGGCGCGCTTATCGCCGTGGTGCGGCCGTGGCCGGGGGCCGTGGCATGAACGCTCTTCGCGAGCGCAGCCAGGAGTACCTCACGGTCAGGCGGGCGCTCGGCTTCAAGCTCGTGGGAGAGGGTCGCCTGCTGGCCGACTACGTCACCTTCGCCGAACAGTCCGGCGCAGCCACCCTCACCACGCGGCTCGCCGTCGCCTTCACCAGGCTGGCGACCAACGGGAGCCCGGCCTACCTGGCCAGAAGGATGCGCGTGACGCGCTCGTTCGCCCGCTACCTGCAGACCCTCGACGCGCACACCGAGATCCCCCCGAACGACCTGTTCCCGAGCCGCAACTACCGCCCGACCCCCTACATCTACGCGGACGCCGAGACCCTGGCGCTGATGGCCGCGGCGCGGGAGCTCGCGCCGCCGCTGCGGGCGGCGACCTTCGATACGCTCATCGGGCTGCTCGCGGCGACGGGGCTGCGCATCGGTGAGGCCCTGACGCTGGACCGGGACGACGTCGACTGGTCGCAGGGATCGCTGCGGGTGCGGGACTCCAAGTTCAACAAGTCCCGTGAGGTCCTCCTGCACCCGAGCACGCGCGAGGCGCTCAGGGCCTACAGCGGGCAGCGCGAGCGGCTCAGTCCCTGCCCGTCGGCGCCGAGCTTCTTCGTCTCGACGCGAGGCACGCGGCTCCTGCACGCGACGGTCTATCCGACCTTTCGCGGGCTGCTTCGCCGGGTCTTCGGTGAGGACACGTCGTGCCGCCGACGGATCCACGACTTTCGTCACGCCTTTGCCGTCAACACCCTGCTCGCCTGGTATCGCGACGGCGGCGACGTCGCCGCGCGCCTGCCGCTGCTCTCGACCTACCTCGGCCACGTCGATCCGGCCGCCACCTACTGGTACCTGTCGGCGGTCCCCGAGCTGCTCGCCCTGGCGGCGCAGCGCCTGGAACCGTCACCGGAAGGACGCTCATGAGCGCGCTCGCCCCCACGCTGCAGGCTTTCTTCAGCGAGCGCCTCATGAACCAGCGCGAGGCCAGCGCGCACACCGTGGAAGCCTACCGCGACAGCTTCCGGCTGCTGCTCGGCTTCGCCTGCCGGCGGACCGCGAAGGCGCCCAGCGCCCTCGACTTCGAAGACCTCGACGCGGCGCTGATCGGAGCCTTCCTCGAGCACCTCGAAGGCGAGCGCGGCAACAGCGTGCGAACCCGCAACTGTCGGCTGGCCGCGATCCACTCGCTGTTCCGCTTCGCCGCCTTCAACCACCCCGAGCACGCCGACCTGATACAGAGGGTCCTGGCGATCCCGACGAAGCGCTGCAACCGGACCGATGTGTCGTTCCTCGAGGGCGACGAGATCGAGGCGCTGCTCGCCGCTCCCCAGCGCAGCCGCTGGATCGGTCGCCGCGATCACGCCCTCCTGGTGACCGCCGTGCAGACCGGCCTGCGGGTCTCGGAGCTCACGGGGCTCCGCTGCGCGGACGTCCGCCTCGACAGGGGCGCGCACGTGCGCTGCCTCGGCAAGGGGCGCAAGCAGCGCTGCACGCCGCTCACCACAAACACCGCCTCCGTGCTGCGCGTCTGGCTGCAGGAGCGCGGCGGCGGACCCCGAGACCCGCTGTTCCCGACCAGTCGCGGAAAGCCGCTCAGCCGCGACGCCGTAGCGCTGCTCGTGAGCAGGCACGCGAAGGTCGCCGAGGAGCGCTGCCCGACGCTGAAGAGCAAGTCGGTCTCCCCGCACGTACTGCGCCATTCGGCGGCCATGACCCTGCTACGCGCCGGCGTCGACGCCACCGTGCTGGCGCTCTGGCTCGGTCACGAATCGGTGGAGACGACGCAGGTCTACATCCACGCCGACCTGACGATCAAGGAACGGGCGCTGGCGCGCACCGCGCCACTGGACGCCCCTCCGGGCCGCTACCGGCCGCCGGACGCTCTGCTGGCGTTCCTCGAGGGCCT
>JBAXRL010000486.1:0-3143 GCA_037131205.1 Actinomycetes bacterium
ACAGCAGACCGGCGGCGCGGACACCCGAAGAGCAGCCTGAGCGCCTGGCCCGCGCGCGAAGCCCCGCAGGGGCGCCCCGCGCGGGCGACGAGGCGGAGGTTCATCGAAAGACCCGGCGGATGCCTCCCGGCTCGGCAGGGTCGATATCGGATCCACAAACCCTGTCGGCAACGACGGGAACAAAGGGATCCCAAAGGCGCCGCCTGCGGTCTGCCCGCCTGCGCCATACCCGCGGAAGGGAGCACGCATGTGCGGCATCGTAGGCTACGCCGGGCGGCGTCCCGGCAAGCCCATCATCCTCGACGGCCTGAGACGGCTCGAATACCGCGGCTACGACTCGGCGGGCATCGTCCTCATCGAGGACGGCGGCCTCGAAACGGTGCGCGCGGTCGGCAACCTCGACGCGCTGCTTGCGGCGGCCGGACCAAACACGTCGCCGGCCACCGTCGGTCTCGGCCACACCCGCTGGGCGACGCACGGCCGGCCCAGCGAGGAGAACGCTCACCCGCACGACGACTGCACGGGGCGCGTGTCAATCGTGCTCAACGGCATCGTCGAGAACTACAAGGAGCTGCGCGCCCAGCTCACGGAGCGCGGGCACACGCTGACCAGCGAGACCGACGCCGAGGTGGTGGCGCATCTCATCGAGGAGCGCATCGGCGGCGGCCTCACCGCCGCGGTGCGCGACACGGTCGGCCTGCTGGACGGCCACTACGCCTTCTGCGCCGTCTCGGCCGACGAGCCGGACATCGTCGTGGGTACCCGCGACCAGGCGCCGCTGATCGTCGGGGTCGGCGACGGCGAGATGTTCTTCGCCTCCGCGATCCCCGCCTTCATGGCGCACACGCGTACCGTGATCTTTCTGGAGGACGGCGACGTCGTCACGCTCCGCGCCGCAGGCGCGGAGGTCTGCGACGTCGCCGGCCGGCCGCTCGTGCGCGAGCAGACGGTGGTGCCTTGGGACGACGCCGCCGCCGAAAAGGGCGGCTACGAGACCTTCATGCTCAAGGAGATCCACGAGCAGCCGGCGGCGCTGCGCGACACGCTCGCCGGCCGGCTGCGCGAAGACGGCAGCGTCGACCTCAGCGAGGTCGGGATGGGCGACGAGATGTTGCGCCGCCTGCGGCGCATCTTCATCGTCGCCTGCGGCACCTCGTATCACGCGGGCCTCATCGTGAGCTACGCCATCGAGCAGCTCGCGCGCGTGCCGGTGCAGATCGACGTGGCCAGCGAGTTCCGCTACCGGGAGCCCGTCTTCGACCCCGAAACGCTGGTCATCGGCATCACCCAGTCGGGCGAGACCGCCGACACGCTCGCCGCCATGCGGCTCGCCCGGGAGGCCGGCTCGCCGGTCCTCGCACTCTGCAACGTCATGGGCAGCCAGGCCACGCGCGAGGCCGACTACGTCCTGTACACGCGCGCCGGCCTGGAGATCGGCGTGGCGGCGACCAAGACGCACACCTCCCAGGTCGCCGCCCTGCTGCTGCTCACCCTGCGCCTCGCCTGGGCGCGTGGCGTGCGGGCCGAGGACGAGCTCAAGCGGCTCGGCCACGAGCTGCGCGCCGTCCCCGAGCTCGTGCGGCGGCTGCTCGAGCGCGACAGCGCCGTCGAACGCATCGCGCGGCGTTACCACGACGAGCGCTTCTTTCTGTACCTGGGACGCGGCATGGGCTTCGCCGTGTGCCTCGAGGGCGCCCTCAAGCTCAAGGAGATCTGCTACATCCCCACCGAGGCCTACGCCGCCGGCGAGATGAAGCACGGCCCCATCGCCCTGCTCGACAAGGAGTCGCCGGTGGTCGTGGTCGCCGACGACGGGCCCGTGTTCCCCAAGCTGGTCAGCAACATCGAGGAAGTGCGCGCCCGCGGCGCCGACGTGATCGCCGTGGCCACCGACGGCAACGAGGTCATCGGCGAGCTGTCGCGCGACGTCCTCTGGGTGCCGAAGTGCGATCATCATCTGGCGCCCATCCTCACGGTGGTGCCGCTGCAGCTCCTGGCCTACCACATCGCCGCGATCAAAGGCCTCAATGTGGATCAGCCGCGCAATCTGGCCAAGACCGTGACGGTGGAGTGACGTGAGGCGGCCGGGAGACATGGCGGGCGGGTTTCCCGCCATCCCGCCCGGCGGCCTGCTCTTCGGCCTCGGCATCGACGCCGTCGAGGCGGCCCGCATGCGGCGCCTGCTGGAGCGCCTGCCGAAGGCCTATGCGCGTCTGTTCAGCGAGCAGGAGCGCGCCTACTGCGACGACTACGCCGACCCCTTTCCGCGCTACGCGGCGCGTTTCGCCGCCAAGGAGGCTGTGGGCAAGGCGCTCGGAATCGGTATCATCGGGTTCGTGTGGCGCGACATCGAGGTACTCTCCGGAGGCAAGCCTCTGATCGCCCTGCACGGGGACGTCGCGCGCATCGCCGCCCATCTGGGGGTCACGCGCGTCGAGGTCTCGCTGAGCCATACCGGCGGCATGGCCTACGCCGTGGCCGCCGCCCTGAAGGAGGACGCCGATGGATGAGTCTCTGCTGCTCGGCCTGTACACCGCGGACGTGATGCGGCAGATCGACGTCACCGCCATCCAGGGCGTCGGCATCCCCGGCGGACATCTGATGGAGCGCGCCGGCCTGGCGGTGGCCGACGAGATCCTCGAGCGGTACGAGCCGGAGGAGGCCGTCGTGTTCGCCGGCAAGGGCAACAACGGCGGCGACGGCTTCGTCGTGGCCCGCGAGCTCTTCAACGCCGGCGTCGAGGTCACCGTGTTCGCGCTGGCGCCGACCGGCGAGTACGCCGGCGATGCGAAGCTGAATCTCGCTATCCTCCACAAGCTGGGCGTCGCCGTCCGCGAGGCGTTCGACGCAGATGGCACCCTCGCCGAGGATGCCATCGTGATCGTCGAGATGGCCGACGTCGTGGTCGACGCCATCTTCGGCACCGGCTTCACGGGCGCCGCCAAGGGCGCCGCCGCCGCGGCCATCGAGCTCATCAACGAGGCTCCCGGGGCGGTGGTCAGCGTCGACATCGCCAGCGGCGTGGGGGCGAGCACCGGCGTTATTCATGGGCCGGCCGTCTTCGCCGATCTCACGGTGGCGCTGCACGCCGCCAAGATCGGCCACTTCGTCACGCCCGGCGGGACGTTCAGCGGCGAGGTCGT
>JBAXRL010000487.1:0-3132 GCA_037131205.1 Actinomycetes bacterium
TACACGCCGGTGATGAGGTTGAACAACGTGGTCTTGCCGGCGCCGTTCGGCCCGACGATGCCCAGCGCTTCACCTTCGGTCAGCTTCACGCTCAGGTCGTCGATGACCTGCACGCCGCCGAAGGATTTCATCAGGCCCGTGGTCTCGAGCACTACGGTCATGAGTCTTCACCGCCGTGCGTCACGGAGACTCCTCGGGCGATCGGGCGCTGCTGGGTAGTGGGTCGGATGGTGTGCTCCTAGTACTTGATCGCCGCGACGTCCTGCTGGACCGGGACCATGGAGGCGGTGACGTTGGTCACGACCTTGAGGTCGTAGGGCCAGTTCGTGCCCTTGACCCACTGGCCGCCGACGAGCGGCGTCTTGCTGACGTTGGGCACGGGGTTCTGCGGCGGGCCGGCCTGCCAGTTGACGTTGCCGCAGATGGTGTCGAGGTTGGTCGCCTTGATGGCGTCGAGGATGGCTTGCTTGTCATCGACGCTGGTGGTGCGCTTGAGCGCGTCGGCGACGACCTCGAACACGGCGTAGTGCAGCAACGGCTGCGTCCACTGCTTCGTGGTGGCCGCCGTGAACGCGTCGGCGAACTGCTGGCAGGTCTGGCCGCTGAGGGACGACTTGAACGGGTGGTTCGGCGACCACCAGCACTCGGTGGTGAGGCCGTAGCCGATGTCGCCGAGCGCCTCGAGGGCGGACGGGAACAGAAGAGCCTTGCCGACCGTGGTGGCCACGGGCTTGAAGCCCTGCTGGTATGACTGCTTCCAGAAGTTGGTGAAGTCCGGCGGGATCATGACGCCGCTCATGATGTCGCAGCCGGCGGCCTTGAACTTGCCGATCTGCGGCGTGAAGTCCTCGCTGCCGTTCTGGTAGCGGCCGCCGTCGATCACCGTGTAGCCGGCCGCCTTGAGCATCGGCGGCTGGCCGGTCTTCGGGTCGGCCCAGGCGGCGCCGTCGGCGTCGTTGGGCCACATCTCGCCGATCTTCTTGTTGGTCTTGAGCGCGTCCCACATGCTGACGAAGTTGGCGGTCACGTCCTCGAGGCCCCAGAAGAAGTGGTAGGTCCACGTGAACGGCTTGTCGGGGGTGGCGCCGCGGCCGAAGTAGTACGCCTGCCAGGGGCAGTCGTTGGACACGCAGGGGACGCCGAGCGCCTCGGCCTGGTCGGCGACGGGGTTGACCGTATCCGGGGTCGAGGCGACCATCATCACGTCGACGCCGTCGTTGGTCATGAGGTCGCCGGCCACCGTCGCGGCGCGGTTCGAGTCGGACTGCGAGTCTTTCATGATGAACTCGATGGGGTGCGTCTGCCCGTCACCACACAGGAGGCCGTCCTTGACGGACGTCTTCCACTGATCGACGCAGAACGTGTCGGCCTCGCCGAACGCCGCGAGAGGGCCGGTAAGCGGGGCCACGAACCCGACCTTGATGGTCCGGCCTGTGGCGCCGGCGGAGGCGGAGGCGCCGCCGCCGTCGGTGGTGGTACCGCCGCAGGCGGCCAGCACGCCGCCGCCGCCGACCACGCCGAGCGCCGCGCCGGCCACGCCGGCCACTTTGAGGAAGTCGCGCCGCGTGACCGGAGTCCGGCCGAACCCGGCGCCTGCCGATGCTACTCTTGACTTGCGGTCGTCTGAGCTCATGCCGCCTCCTTGCTTTGGTCCCGCGGTCCTCGGCGGCTCAACAGCGAGCCGCCGCGCCCACGAGACCCCCCTTGGGTCCTTGCTGGATCCGGGCTGCCGCGCACCGCGGTGCATGATGGAAGCTCGCGCCGACGACGCGGGCCGCCCGGCCCGGTCAGATCCTGTCTCTATGGCGCCTTCGCACCTCCAATGCTATCCACCATGCGGACATTCCTCCCACGATACGGGCATCATATCGCCGCCGGCATCGCTGTCAAGCGTTCGTCCACGACCCGACCGGCCCGCGTGCGCTCACGTTCGCGCAGCGCTGGAGGGCGGTCCGCAGGCTCACGCCGAGCCCACGAGCTCCGGGGACAGCTTGAGGCGCTCAACGACCTCGGCCACCGTCGCGGGCTCCCTCTGCAGCGAGCGCGCGATCCGCACGAGGCGCTCTACGAGCTGGGCGTTTGACGCCGCCGGCACGCCTTTCTCCAGGGTGAGCGTGTCCTCCATGCCGGTGCGCGCATTGCCGCCCATGGCGAGGCCGATGGTGGTCATCGGCAGGTTGGCCCCGGCGACGCCGATCACCTGCCAGCTCGTGCCCTCCGGCAGCTCGCGCACCAGGTAGGCGAGCAGCGCCGGGTCGCCCTTCATGCCGCCGCGCACTCCCATCACAAACGAGACCTGCAACGGCGCCAGAAGCAGCCCCTTGTGCACGAGGTACAGCATCATCTCGAGATGGCCGCTGTCGTAGATCTCCACCTCAGGCTTGACCCCAAGCTCGATCATGCGGGCCGCCAGCTGCATCATCGGTTTGGGCGGGTTGCGGAACTCCTCGGCGCCAAAGGTCATGGTGCACGGGTTGAGCGTCGCCATGGCCGGCTTGGCCTCGACCATCTTCATGCGGTCTTCGTAAGTGAAGGCCAGCCCGCCGGTCGAGAGCTGCACGATGCCGGGGCAGGTGGCGCGCACCGCCTCGACGGTGCGGCGCGCCACATCCAGGTCGACCGTCATGTTGCCGTCGTCGTCCCGCAGATGGATGTGGATGACGGCCGCGCCGGCGTCGTAGGCGGCCCTGGCGTCCGCGGCGATCTCGGCCACCGTGCCCGGCATGCCGGGGTTGTCGGCCTTCGTCGCCACGGGGCCCGTGAGCGCGGCGGTGATGATGGGATTCGGCATGTGCGCCTCCTCTGAGGTCGTCTACATCGTGGTCGGCGCGTCGGGCGGAACCATCTTTGTCGCGAGCGCGGCGATCAGGTGGTCGGCGAGCCGCGCGTGGGCGGCTGCGGCCGTCTGGTCGGTCCAGGGCAGAAAACCCTGCCCGGTCTTCATGCCGAGCTCCCCGGCGACGACCTTGTCGCGGAGGATCTGCAGGGGCCCGGGGGTGCGGTCGATGAACGGCAGGATCTGCTCGTGGATGTTCAGGACCTGGTCGAGACCGCCGAGGTCGGCGGTCTCGAGGGGACCCATCACCGCGAGCCGCAGCCCGAAGCTGTTCTTCACGCAGAGGTCCACAGTCT
>JBAXRL010000488.1:0-3131 GCA_037131205.1 Actinomycetes bacterium
GTGCTCCTTCTGTCGGCGACACTCAGCCGGCGGTGCTGCCGCCGTCGACCATGAGAATGTTGCCGGTGACGAAGTCCGAGGCGGCGGACGCCAGGTAGACGGTCGCGCCGATGAAGTCCTGCGGATCGGCGGCGCGACCCCACGGAATGCGCTGCATGAAGATCTTGTAGAGCTCCGGATCGTCGAGGACCTGCTGCGTGAGCGGGGTCCAGAAGATGCAGGGAGCGATGGCGTTGACGTTGATCCTGTACTTGGCCCATTCGGCCGAGAGCTGCCTGGTGAGCAGGTGCACGGCGCCCTTGGCGGTGCCGTAGGCTGAGTAGCCGCCCGGGTGGCCGAGCTCGCCGCGCACCGAACCGACGGTGATGATCTTGCCGCCACCCTGGGCGATCATGCGCTTGCCGGCCGCCTGGCAGGCGATGAACGTGCCCTTGACCAGCGAGTCCATGACCTTCTGCCACTCGTCGAGCGGGAACTCCTCCGCGGCGAAGCGGTTCGCCTGGCCGGAGGCCGTGACGAGGATGTCGACCCTGCCGAGCTCGTCGACGGTCTTCTGCACCATGGCCTCGACGCTCTCGGGGTCGGTGGCGTCACACACGATGGGGAGCACCTTGGCACCGGTCGCGGCGATGTCCGCCGCGGCGACCTTGAGGTTCTCGAGGCGCCGGCCCGTGATGACGACATCGGCGCCGAAGGCGGCCATACCTTTGGCGGCATCGTGACCGAGCGCGCCCGACCCGCCCGTGACGATGGCGACCTTGCCGCTCAGGTCGAACAGGCCGCGCATCTTCTCGACAGTCCAGACCTCACGTTCCATAGCACTTCTCCTCTCGCGTCGCATCACCAAGCCCACCCCCACGCCGTCCGCTCAAGACTTCGATTGACCGCGATGCGGAACTGCGTATCCATGATGCGAACATCCTTGCAGGTGCCCCGGAGCAGGTCAAGCATTCCGCTCGCGGCTCAGACCCTGGCCGTAAGGCCCCCGTCGACATAGAGGATCTGGCCGGTGATGAAGCCGGCCGCCGGCGAAGCGAGGAAGATGACGGGGCCGACCACGTCGGCGGCGTCAGCCCACCGCCCCATGGGGATGCTGGCACGCAGCGCCGCCGCGAAGGTCGTGTCGGCGAGCACGGTGCGCGTGAGCTCGGTCTCGACGAATGTGGGGGCGACGGCGTTGACGCGGATGCCCAGTTCGGCCCACTGCGCAGCGAGCGCGCGCGTGAGGGAATCGACAGCGCCCTTGCTGGCCGAGTACTCCGCCTGCCCGAACGAGGCGCCGAAGCGCCCGCGCACAGAAGACAGGTTCACGATCGCGCCGCCGCCCTGCTCCGCCATGTGAGCACCGAAGATCTGGCAGCAGATGAAGGTGCCGGTGGCATTGACGTCGAGGACGCGTCTCCAGTCCGCGACCGGCAGGGCCTCGGCGCGCGTGCGCACCGTGACCCCGGCGGCGTTGACGAGGATGTCGACGCGCGGAAAGGCCTCGAGGACTTCGTCGGCCGCGTGCCGCACCGACTCTTCGTCGGTGATCTGCACGGCGAGCGGCACACCATCGACACCTCGCGCGCGGATGGCTTCGGCAGCCGCCGCGGCGCGACCGGCGTCCAGGTCCGCGGCCGCCACGTGGGCGCCGTGGTCGGCCAGGCCCAGGGCGATCTCACGGCCAATGCCGCCCATCCCGATGACCACCGCGTGCTTGCCGCTGATGTCGAAGCCGTTCACCTGGCACTCCTCCCGCCGTCACCCGCGGGGCAGACCGGTAGCGTCACGCGTTCCCGAGCTCCCGCTGGATCTCGTCTCTTAGGCGCAGCAGCGCGGCGGCCACCGCCTCCTCATTCTCGTGAAAACGTGCCGCCGGCATGGGTACCGCGATCGACGCGGCACGCCCGTCGGCATCGCGAACGGCCACGGCCACGGCGCAGATGCCGGGCCGCATCTCCTCGCGCTCGTATCCGAGACCGCCGGCGCGCACGTCCTCCAGCTCGCGCAGCAGCTCCCGGCGCAAGACGCGCCTCCCCCCCGGAGCCGGCTCGAGCCTGGCGGGCAGCCGGCGGCGCAGCTCATCGGGCGGCAGCTGAGCGAGGAGCACCCTGCCACTTGCCATGGTGTAGGCGGGGAAATGCGCGCCCACCCTGGCGATGGCCATCAGCTCGCGCTGCGGCGCCGGATGCTGAGCGATGAACAGAACCTGCAAGTCGTCAAGGACGGCGAGGTCGACCGTCTCGTTGAGGTCTCTGGAGAGACGCTCCAGATACGGTTCGAGCAGGGAGCGCAGGTCGCGGCGGCCGATCGTCGCGAGACGCAGGAGGGCCGGGCCCAGGCCGCGTCGACCGGTGGCAGCGTCGACGCGCACGTAGCCGACCCGCTCGAGGGCGCTGCAGATGCGGTGCACGGTGGTCTTGGGCAGGCCCGTGCGGGCGGCCAGCGCAGACAGGCTCTGGCCACCTCCAGACTCGGCGAGGGCCTCGAGCACGGCAGCCACCCGATCCACGGCTTGCATGCCGGCCCTGCCCGGGCCGCCGACCGCTGCCATTGATGCCTCCTGGACCGGGTCGCCTCGGGCGCGCCCGAGCTCCCGTCTGTCGTTCCGTTTATCGGAACTCCTGCTCCATTCAACGGTACAATAGCGGCGCATCCGTGGAAGGTCAAGAAGCAGGGCGCCGTCCCACGGGGCGGGACGGCGCCCAGAGCGCCTTGCTTGCCCGTCGCCCGCAGACGACTGCTGCGATGAGAGGCGGAGGGGGATCCTCCTCTCCCGCCGGCGAAGGCGCCGTCTTCGCTCAGCCCCGTCTGAGACGCGTCAAGCCTTCTCGAGGAACAGGGTGCCGAGATTCGTGCTCTTGTCGAGCTTCACTGGGGCGGTCGCGGCTTTGTAGCCCGGCGCCTCGATCCTCACGGCGTACTCCTTGCCGGGCTCGAGCTTGTCCACAGTGACCTCGCCGAAGTTGTCGCACGTGCCCGTGCCGACCAGCACGCCGTCGTGCTCGACCGTGGCCGTGGCGCCTTCGGCGCACTCGTCGGTATCGCCGAACACGGCCGCGCAGGCGACGAACGCCTGCGTCCAGCGGTACAGGTTCTTGTAGTACACGCGCGGCTTCGTGCCGAGGCCGTCGCGGTAGCGCTCGAGC
>JBAXRL010000489.1:0-3121 GCA_037131205.1 Actinomycetes bacterium
CGAGGCCGCGCCCGCCGCCGACACGGCGACGGCGGCCGGCAAAGCCGCGCCCGCCGCCGCCGCGGACGCCAAGCCCGACGGAGCCTGACATGGGCTTCGCGAGCAAGCTCGTCATCGGCGGCATCGCCGCGGGGGCGGCGCTGGCCTACTACGTGCAGAAGCGGCGCGCGCGCACCGGCGAGGGCTACCTCGACATCCTGCGGCAGCTACCGTCAGACGCGCAGCGTTGGGCGCTCGACGCGAAGCGCAAGGGCGCCCTGGCTCTCGAAGACGGCAAGGCGGCGGCCCGCGCCCGCGACACCGACTTCACGAAGCAGCTCGCGGCGGCCGGCGCGCCGCCGGCCGCGGACGGCTGAGGCGTCGCATGGCCGAGAGGATCGACCTCGAGATGCCGGCCACCCTGAACGCCCTTTCCACGGTGCGTATGGTGTTGGGCGGTCTCGGCGCCCGCCTCGACTTCTCCCTCGACGATCTCGACGACCTCTACCTGGCCACCGACGGGTTGCTGCGCAGCGCCCTTGACGCGGATCCCCTGGACCGTCTCAGCGTGGAGATCCTCATCGACAATGGAGTGCTGCGGTTCGCCGCGGGGACCTTCAAGTCCGCCAAGCTGCGCGCCGAGGTCACCACGTACGCCGAAGGCTGTCTCGATCTCTGCATGCTGCTGCGCAGGACCGTCGACGACGTGCTGTTCGAGGACGCGGACGGCGCGTACCGTATCGTCCTCATCAAACGGCGTCAGGATGCCCCGGCGTGAGCGCCGCCGACGAGCGCCGGGTCAGCGACCCGCTCGACCTCGAGGCGCCGCCGGGCCAGGCGCGCGTCGTCACCGCCGACGACAGGGACGAGGCCCCGGCGCGCGGCGGCCCCGGCGCCGACCCTCAGGGCCGCGGCCGCGACGACTCCGAGAAGCTCGACCAGTACCTGCTGCGGCGCTATCACCTGCACGGCGACCGCAGGGCGCGCGAGCAGCTCATCACGATGTATCTGCCGCTGGTGCGCTCCCTGGCGCGCCGCTACGCCTCGCGCGGCGAGCACTTCGACGATCTCGTGCAGGTCGGCGCCATCGGGCTCATCAAGGCCATCGACCGCTTCGACCTGAGCCGCGGCGTCGAGCTCACCACCTACGCGACGCCCAACATCGTCGGCGAGATCAAGCGCTACTTCCGCGACAAGGGCTGGTCGGTGCGCGTGCCGCGCGGCCTGCAGGAGCTCAATATCCGCCTCAACAAGATCATCGACGAGCTGGTGCCCAAGCTGCAGCGCGCGCCTACCATCAACGAGCTCGCCGAGGCGGCCAGCGCCACGCCCGAAGAGGTGCTCGAGGCGCTCGAGACCAGCCAGGCCTACAACTCCGTCTCGCTGCAGGCCTCGCCCAACGGCGAGGGCGGCGAGGACGACGCCGGCCTCATCGACTACCTCGGCGGCGAAGAAGAGGCCTACGACACCATGGAAGACCGCACCACGCTGGCCCCAGGCTTCGCCAAGCTCGACAAGCGCGAGCGCTACATCCTGCACCTGCGCTTTTTCGAGGGCCAGACGCAGAGCCAGATCGCCGAACGCGTCGGCATCTCGCAGATGCACGTCTCGCGCCTCATCAGGCGCTCGCTCGAGAAGCTGCGCGAGGAGATCGGGGAGCTCGACAACCCCCAGATCCTGCGGCCTTCCGGCGACAATCCCAGGTAGACGATCCCACCCCAGACTACGCGAGGCCCCACGTGAACGCCGCCGACATCCGCGACCTGTTCAGAGACTTCTTCGTCGAGAAAGGGCACCTCGTCGGCGAGCCCGCCGGCCTCGTGCCCGCCGGCGACGCCAGCGTCCTCTTCACGACCGCCGGCATGCAGCAGTACAAGTCCTACTTCCTCGGCGTCGACACGCCGCCCGCCGCGCGCCTCACCACCTGCCAGCGCTGTTTTCGTACCTCGGACATCGAGAACGTGGGCAAGACCGCGCGGCACCTCACCTTTTTCGAGATGCTCGGCAACTTCTCGTTCGGCGACTACTTCAAGGCCGACGCCATCGCCTGGGCGCTGGAGCTCTCGGACCGCTTCGGCATCGACCGCGGCAAGGTGTGGGTCAGCGTCTTCGGCGGCGACGACCAGGTGCCCGTGGACGACGAGGCCGTCGCGCTGTGGAAAGCCCACGGCTTCAGCGACGAGCGCATCGTCCGCCTCGGGCGCAAGGACAACTTCTGGGGGCCCGCCGGGCCCACCGGGCCGTGCGGGCCCTGCTCCGAGCTCTACTACGACTTCGGTCCCGAGATGGGCTGCGACGACCCCGGCTGCGCCCCGGGCTGCGACTGCGATCGTTTTCTCGAGTACTGGAACCTGGTGTTCGTGCAGTACGAGATGAACGAGGAGGGCGCCCTCACGCCGCTGCCCAGGCCCAGCATCGACACCGGCCTGGGCATCGAACGCATCGCCGTGATCACCCAGGGTGTCGACAACGTCTTCGACACCGACATCTTCACGCCGCTCATCGCCAGAGGCGCGGAGCTGGCCGGCGTCGAGCCCGCGGCCTCGCCGGCCGTCGTCCGCGCCCTGCGCACCATGGCCGAGCACGCCCGCGGCGCCGCCTTTCTCGTCATGGACGGCGTCCTGCCCGGCAACGACGGCCGCGACTACGTGCTGCGGCGCATCATCCGCCGCGCCGTGCAGCAGGGCGTCGCCATCGGCCTCGAACGGCCGTTTCTGGCGACGCTCGCCGAGAGCGTCGTCGCGCAGATGGGCGCCGCCTACCCGCGGCTCGTGGCGGCGCGGCCAGACATCGTGCGCGTGATCGGCGAGGAGGAGGTGCGCTTTCGGCACACCCTGCGGCAGGGCACGCTCATCCTCGACGAGGCGCTGCGCCGCGCCCGCGACGCGGGCGCCGAGCTGCCGGCGGAGGTGGCCTTCGAGCTCCACGACACCTACGGTTTTCCCTTCGACCTCACCCGCGAGATCGCCGCGGAGTGGGAGATGAGCGTCGATGAGGAGCGCTTCGAGCACCTGATGGAAGAGCAGCGCGAGCGCGCCCGCTCCGCCCAGAGGGCGGGCGCCTTCGGCTCCGGTCCCGGTGAGCGCGACGAGTTTCAGCGCGACAACGCGGGCCTGCCCGTGTCGTTCGTCGGCTACGAGCG
>JBAXRL010000490.1:0-3116 GCA_037131205.1 Actinomycetes bacterium
TCACCGCGGTGTCCCGCGACGTGCTCAAGATGGTGCCGCAGGTCACCAAGGAGGCCGGCTACGGCATGGGCTCCACCACCTGGGAGGTCATGCACAAGATCAGCCTGCGTTACGCGAACAGCGGCATCGTGGGCGCGGTGTTCATCGGCCTGGGGCGCGCCCTCGGCGAGACCATGGCGGTCGCCTTTCTCATCGGCAGCCTGTTCACCGCGCTGCCACGATCGCTCTTCGATCCGGGGACGTCGATCGCGTCGCTCATCGCCCTCACGTTCTCCGAGGCGACCGACAAGATCCAGGTGAGCGCGCTGATCGAGCTCGGGCTCATCCTCTTCCTCATCACCGTGGTCTTCCAGATCATCGCGCAGGTCTGGCTGCGGCGCGTGCAGCGCGCGACGGGTGGTCGGGCATGAGCGCCGTGGCGGACGTGCGCCGCGCCGCGCCGCCGCGGCGCCGCTCCATCGCGCGGCGCAAAGCGACCGACCTCGTCATCAAGGTCTTCGCCTGGATCGGCGCGTGGTTCGGCATCGCCGTGATGGCCTTCATCGTCTACGAGGTCGTACGGCGCGGGGCCGGCGCCCTTGACTGGGCGTTCTTCACGCAGCCCACGCCGCAGGACGTCACCTCCAGCGCCGGCGGCTTCGCCAATGCCATCGTCGGCACGCTCGTGATCACAGGTGTGGCCGCCCTGATCGCCATCCCCATGGGGTTCCTGGGCGGCGTGTACCTCGCCGAGTTCGGGCGTAACGGGCGCGTCGCCACCGGGGTTCGCATGATCGCCAACGTGGTGATGGGCGTGCCCTCGATCATCGTCGGCGTCTTCGCCTTCGCCACGATCGTGAAGCCGGTGTTTCACTACTCCGGCTTTGCGGGGTCGGTGGCGCTCGCCTTCATCATGCTGCCCGTCATGGCGCGCACCACGGAGGACATCCTCAACCTCGTGCCCAACGAGCTCCGCGAGTCGGGGCTCGCGATGGGCGCGCCGCGCTGGAAGGTCACGCTGGGCGTGATCTGCAAGGCGGCGCGCGGCGGGCTCATCACGGGCGCGACGCTCGCCATCGTGCGCGTCGCCGGCGAGACGGCGCCGCTGCTGTTCACCGTTCTCAGCAGCCCGTACTGGATGACCGGCCTGTTCGGACCGGGCGGCTTTTTCGGGGGCCCGGTCGCCAACCTCACCAAGACCATCTACGACTTCTCCGGCTCTCCGTATCCGCGGTGGCAGGAGCTCGCGTGGGGCGGGGCGCTGGTCATCATCATCGCCGTGCTCGGCATGAACATCCTGGTCAGACTCCTCTTCCAGCGAGGCAAACAATGGTAGGGACGATAGTGGACGAACCGACACAGATGCAGAGCCCGGCGACGGTGATCCCGCCGAGACTCGAGGTAGCCGAGGACCGGCGCGGCGCGGGCGAAGACTTCGCCGCGCTGCCCAGCGAGATCTCGGTGCACGACCTCGACTTCTTCTACGGCAAGGAGCAGGCGCTCTTCGGCAACGCCATCGAGATCAAGAAGAACCGCGTGACCGCCGTGATCGGCCCGTCGGGCTGCGGCAAATCGACGCACATCCGCGCCTACAACCGCATCTTCAACCTGTACCGCGACCAGAAGGCGAGCGGCGAGATCCTCTTCGACGGCGCCAATGTGTTGTCGTCCCAGATCGACCTGCTCGACCTGCGGCGGCGCATCGGCATGATCTTCCAGAAGCCCAGCCCGTTCCCCATGACCGTCTTCGACAACGTCGCCTACGGTCTGCGCCAGCACTACCGGCTGAGCCGCGCCGACCTGTCGAACCGCGTCGAGGACGCGCTCAAGCGCTCGGCGATCTGGGACGAGGTCAAGCACAAGCTTCACGAGCCCGGCAACGCGCTCTCCGGCGGGCAGCAGCAGCGGCTCTGCATCGCGCGGGCCATTGCCGCCGAGCCGGACGTGCTGCTCATGGACGAGCCCTGCTCGGCCATCGACCCTGTCGGCACTGCCAAGATCGAGGAGCTCATCCTCACTCTCAAGAGCAAGTACACGATCGTGCTCGTCACGCACAACATGCAGCAGGCGGCCCGCGTCAGCGACTACACGGCCTTCTTCTTCCAGGGCCGCATCGTCGAGTTCGGGCCCACGACGAAGATCTTCTCCAACCCGGCGGAGAAGCAGACCGAGGAATACATCACCGGCCGCTTCGGCTGAGCCGCGAGGATCCCATGACACATCTGCAACGCGAGATCGACCGGCTCAAGCGCAAGATCCTCGCCCTCGGGGCGGTCGTCGAGGACAACCTGCGGCTGGCCTTCCAGGCCATCGAGGCCCGCGACGCCGACAAAGGGCACAGAGTGATGGTGACCGACATCCTGATCGACGACAAGGAGATCGAAGTCGAGGAGGACTGCCTCAAGATCCTGGCGCTCTACCAGCCGGTGGCCGGCGACCTGCGCTTCATCGTCGCGGTCATCAAGATCAACAGCGAGCTGGAGCGCATCGGCGACCTCGCCGCCAATATCGGTGAGCGCGCCGTCTCGCTGGCCCGGGAGCACCCGGTGCCGGCGCCCGGCGGCTTCGCCGTCATGGCGGAGCGCACCGGGACCATCCTCGAGAAGGCCCTGGACGCGTTGGTGCGGCAGGACGCGGCTACGGCGCGCCTCGTGCTGGCCGCCGACGACGAGATCGACGCGCTGTACCGGGGCCTCATTGCGGATCTCAAGGAGATCATCCGCACGTACCCGGAGCACCTCGACGCCATCGTGCTCCTGTTCCACGTGGCGCGGTACCTCGAGCGCCTGGCCGACCACGCCACCAACATCGCCGAGGACGTGCTGTACATGGTCGAGGGCGAGATCCACCGGCACCAGATGCCAGACACGCCGGCCGAGCTGTTCCGCTGGGACGTGCGCGAGAGGTGAGCGCCACCGGCGCTTGACCCGTCCTTCCCGGGGGCGCGGACTCCCTGCCTCGCGCCGCCCGGCGCCGCGCCTACTGGACGGTGACGGTGATGGTCGGCGTGTGCGCTTTGCCGGAGGAGAAGTAGTACCTGGTGGTCTGCTCCGGGCTGATGCCCTCGCTGTACTCGGAGCACGTCGCCGTGTAACCACTGCCGAGGTTCTCGCTGGTGGGCGTCGTGGCGACGCGAC
>JBAXRL010000491.1:0-3105 GCA_037131205.1 Actinomycetes bacterium
GCCCACCGCCGAGCCCAAGCCGCGCGAGCGCACGAGAGGCGCGGCTGAAGCGGCCTCAGCGCCGGCGCCCGCGCCGGCGCCCCTGCCCTTCGCCGACGACGACGAAGCCCTGGAGCACTTTCTAACCCACGAAGCCTGGGAGACCGTGCCGTCATGGATGCCGAGCGAGCTGGTTCGGGACTGGTGCACCAGGGCTCTCGTCATGACCGAGCTGCGCGACATCCTCGCCAGAGGCCCCCAGGATCTGAAGAAGCTCCTCATCCCCACCGGCCTCAAGCGCAAAGGCGCTGTGGCGCCCGATTCGGAGGTCGCCGAGAAGCTCGCCAGGCTCTGCGCCGACGAGGCGTACTTCTGGCAGGTCAGCCTGCTGAGCGTGATGGTCGACTTCGAGGCCCAGGATCTGTTCATCGATATCGGCGAATGGCGTCGCTTCTTCAACGACGACTGGATCGCTCTCTCGACCGACCACTCCTGCGAGAGCGTCCTTCTCACCGGCATGCGCCTGGGCATGGCGGAAGACGCCCTTGGGCTGCTCGCCCTGGAGGCGGCGGAGGAGCTGCGCCAGCGCCGTGAGTCGTCTCAATCCGAAGTGCTGACGCAAGACGTCGGGCGTCTTTCGACGAGCCTGCACGAGCGCAAGCTGCAACTGCACGAGACTCGCGACGAGAACCGTGAGCTCAAGAAGAAGACCGCGGAGCTCACGCGCCTTCTGGACGTGGAGAAGGCCGCGACCATGGCCCTGCGCGAACGTCTCGACGGCGTGAGCTCAGACGGCAGCGAGGCGGAGAGAGAGCTCGACAGGGCGCTGCGCGAGACGCACGAGCGAGAGCGGTCGTGGGCACGCGATCGCACCGCTCTCGAGCAGAGGATCGATGAGCTCGAAGCGCGGGGCATGAGCCCTGAGTCCGAGCTCGGCGAGAGAGATGGCGGCGAGGCCGACTGGGAGGAGCGCGCGCTCGCCCTGGAGTCTCAGCTAACGCGCGAGCGCGCCGAGCACGAGCGTCTTGAGCAACAGCTTCAAGAAGCATACCGCGGCGCAATCGAGCTGAAGGATCAGCTCGACCGGGTCCGCGCCAGTGCGGACTCGTTGCCGACCCCAGACAACGCGGGCTCCCTGCTGGACGTGCTCGACGCGGCGGTCGGCGCGGCGAGCAAGGAGGCCGCCGACCACCTGATCCACGGTGAGGCGTCCATCGAAGACGAGCTCCTCCTCAGGCTCGCCAGCCGCGTGATCGAGTTCAAGCGCGAGCTCGGCGCCGTCGCCGCGACCGCGCGCACACCGCCGCCCGTCGCGGCCGGCCGTCAGGTCGATGTCGTCGAGGCGGCAGAGCCGGCGCCGGCGCTGGATCCGGCCGGCGACGATCTTGGACCAGATGTCGCCGCCGCGGCCACGGAGCCTCAGGACGTCGCGCGCACCGAGCTCAGAGCGCGGCGCCTGCGGCGTTCCGGAACCTGGTCGGTGCGCCCGATCGGCGGAGCCGGCGAGATCGGCGGCAGCGCCGTGCTGGTCACGTCGCCGGACAAGCGGGCGCGGATCTTGCTGGACTGCGGCCAGCGCATCCCGAGCGCGCAATCGCGGGGCGACAACCGGTCCTCCTTCCACTACGGCGTTCCCGGCATCGAACAGATCGACGCGGTTCTCATCACGCACGCCCACCTCGACCACCTCGGCTCCCTGCCGGTCCTCTACAGGAGCCCGCAGGTGAGCCTTGGCCGCTGCGGCATCCTGATGAGCGGCCCCACGCGGCGACTGGCGGGCATCATGCTCGCCGACTCGGCCAAGCTGCAGAACGCGCGGGCCAACGATCTTCTCGCCCGCGCCGAATCCGACCTGGACGTCGACCACGCGTTCGCGAAGCCCGCCTACGACACGCAGGACGTGGTGCGCGTGCTGGACGCCGTGACCGAAGCGCCGCCCTACGAGGAGATCGAGCTCGCGGGCCGCGGCGTGACGGCGACCTTCCTGCCCGTCGCCCACGTGCTCGGCAGCTGCGCGATCAGACTCAAGCACCTCGAGACGGGCAGGACCCTGCTCTACACCGGCGACCTGGGTCCGCTGACCGAGCAGGTGCTCTCGCTGCCCGACTTCGGCGGTCTGGACCTCCTCGAGGGCGTCGATATCGTGGTGATGGAATCCACCTACGGCGACGCGATCGAGGCCGTCCGCGCGCCCGCGGGACGCGCCCTGCCGAACGAAGACGGCGGGCGGCGGGCGCGCTCGGTGGGCAGGCTGTTGCGTCTGATGCGCAAGACGATCGAGGGCGGTGGGTTCGTGCTGCTGCCCTCGTTCGCCCTGGGTCGCAGCCAGGAGCTGGCGCGCCTGCTCGGCACGCACTGGGGCGGCGGCATTCCGCAGGCTCCTTTGTACATCGCGGGGATGGGGGAGCAGATCCTCGACGTGTACTCGGACTACGAGCACCATCGCGCCAAAGGCGAGACGCAGTGGGTCAACCCCGGACTCTTCCCCCGCACCGAGCGGCTGGCCGACCGGGTGCGCGGCGCCGCGGCCTTCGTGGACGTCGTGGACGAAGTGCTCAGCGGACCGCCCGGCTACATCCTGGCGACACCGGCCACGATGGGCGGCGGCTGGTCGCAGTGGTTCGCGGAGCGTCTTATCGCCGACGAGCGGCATGCCGTGGCGTTCACCGGTTACGTGCCGGGCGGCGACCGCCTGTACTCCCTCGCGGCGCTGCACACGGGGAGCCGGCTGCGCTGCGTGGACGGCTCCCGGCGGCGCATCGATTGCGCGTGGGAGAAGTTCTCGCTGTCATCGCACGCGCAGCGCGACGACCTGCTCATGTTCGCCGGCGACATGGTGGCCAAGAACGGCGGCTGCCGCATCGGGGTCATGCACGGTACGCCGGCCGGCCAGGCCAGCCTCGTGAAAGCGATCGTCGAGGCTCACGGCGAGCAGCGAGCGATCTCGCTCGAGAACAACCGGGAGTGGACGCCGACGCGATAGGCCGGGACCGCGAGAGGCGGTGGAGCAGCCGCTCGCAAGCCTACCGGATCGGCGTGAGGTCGAAGTCCTGGCCGGGCGACCGCGTGAGCGCCTTCGGGCGACCGCGTGAGCGCCTTCGGGCGACCGCGTGAGCGCCTTCGGGC
>JBAXRL010000492.1:0-3096 GCA_037131205.1 Actinomycetes bacterium
GCGATGCGCACCACGTCGAGCGGCAGCTGCACGATGAGGTCGCCCTTGAGGCTGAACATCACGAGGATGGTGAACAGCAGCGCGATGAGAGTGAGCGGGCTGATGCGCGGGATGAACTTCTGCTCGTACCACTCGCGGCCCTTGTACTTGATCCCCAGGTAGCGCGTGAGCATGCCGGCGATGAACGGGATGCCGAGGTAGATGGCCACGCTCTGGGCGATCTGCCCGATGCTCACGTCGACGACGCTGCCCTCGAGGCCGAAGAGCGGCGGCAGCTTGGTGACGAAGATCCAGGCGAAGAGGCTGTAGAACAGCACCTGGAAGACGCTGTTGAAGGCGACGAGGCCGGCGGCGTACTCCGTGTCGCCCCTGGCGAGCTGGTTCCAGACGATGACCATGGCGATGCAGCGCGCCAGGCCGATCATGATCAGGCCCACCATGTACTCGGGGTAGTTGTGCAAGAAGATGATCGCGAGGAAGAACATGAGGAGCGGCCCGATGACCCAGTTCTGCACCAGCGACAGCCCGAGGATCCTGTAGTCGTGAAAGACGTCGCCGAGCTCCTCGTACTTCACCTTGGCGAGCGGCGGATACATCATCACGATGAGCCCGATGGCGATGGGGATGTTGGTCGTCCCCACGTTGAACCGGTTGATGAAGTCGGGCACCCCGGTGAACGCCCAGCCCAGAAACACGCCGATCGCCATGGCCAGGAAGATCCAGCCGGTGAGGTAGCGGTCGAGGAACGAGAGTCGCTTGATGGTGCTCTGCGCCATGGCGGTCGTCTCCTTGGCGGCGCCGACGTGGACGGATGCTGAGAACAGTACATTGACATTCGTTTATGGTCAAGCTATCTTCATATAAACGATCACGCATGGACTGTCGGCGGCGACAACCGGCCGGCGCGCCGGCGCGGAGAGGCGGGGAGGCGTGAAGACCATCCAGGTAGACGAGCCGTTCGCCGTCTTCTCGGACGTACACGGCAATCTGCCGGCGCTCGCGGCGATCCTCGCCGACATCGAGCGTCGCGGAGTCGCGCGCACGTTCTGCCTCGGCGACCTCGTCGGCTACGGACCGTCACCCAACGAGGTCGCTGTGCTCGTGCGTGACCGCGGTATCCCGACGCTCATGGGCAACTACGACCAGGGCATCGGCTTCGAGACCGGCGACTGCGGCTGCGTGTACAAGACCGACGAGCAGCGCGCCGAAGGCGCGGCATCCCTTGCCTGGACCCAGGAGGTCGCGTCCGACGAGGCCAAGGCGTATCTCCGTTCCCTCGAGGATCACTTCACGCTCCAGACCCCGGGCGGCGACATCCTCGCCGTACACGGCAGCCCGCGCCGCATCAACGAGTACCTCTTCGAGGATCGGCCGGCGTCGGCGATGGAGCGCATGGCTCACGAGTACGCGTACCCGGCGATCCTCTTCGGGCACACGCACGTGCCCTACGCGCGACGGGTGGGCGACACCGTCTTTGTGAACGTGGGCAGCGCCGGGCGCCCCAAGGACGGCGACTGGCGCGTCTGCTACGCGCTCGTCGACCCGGCTCGGCTGGGCGAGGGCGAGACCGTCGTCGAATTCGTGCGCGTGCCCTACGACTACGAGCGGCTGATGGCCGATATGGCGGCGACGCCACTGATTACGAGCTTCTCCGCACCGCCGGGAGCACAGGAAGGGTGAATCGTCGATGACTCAGCAGACGATCGACGCCGCGTCTCCCGTCACCGAGGAGACTCCGGAGGCGGCGCAAGTGGCGCCGATGTGTGAATGCGGCGCTCCGCCGGCCGCCTTCGTCGCGGAGCCGGAGGCCGCTTCGCCCCCGGCCGCCTTCGTCGCGGAGCCGGCGGCCGCTTCGCCTCCGGCTCCCGAGGCGGCGCCCAGCCGCGCGCCGCACAAGGCGCTCGCGCGCCTCTGGCTGCGTCTGCCCCTCTGGGCGCGCGTCACCGGCGGCGTCGCCCTCTGGGCGGTCTTCTATCACTACTGGCTGCCGATCGCGACGTGGCTCACGCAGGACGTCCTCGATTTGGGCGACGGGCGTTTCGGGTCGTCGCTGGAGTTCTTCATCTACGACACCGTCAAGGTGCTCATGCTGCTGACCATGGTCGTCTTCGCCGTCGGCGTGGTGCGCACGTTCTTCAGCCCGCAGCGCACGCGTGCTCTGCTCCACGGCCGCCGTGAGGCGACCGGCAACGTGATGGCCGCGAGCCTCGGCATCGTCACGCCGTTCTGCAGCTGCTCCGCCGTGCCGCTGTTCATCGGTTTCGTCGAGGCCGGCATCCCGCTCGGCGTGACCTTCTCGTTTCTGATCGCCGCGCCGATGGTCAATGAGGTCGCGCTCGTGCTCCTCTACGGTCTGTTCGGCTGGGCGGTGGCGACGCTCTATCTGGTCACGGGACTCCTCATCGCCATGATCGCCGGGTGGGTGATCGGGCGACTCAAGATGGACCGCTACGTCGAAGACTGGGTCCGCGAGATCCGCATGGGCGACGCTGATGCCGGCGAGGATCTCGACTGGAACGCGCGCGTCGCCTACGCGGTGCAGGCGGTCAAGGACATCGTCGGCAAGGTGTGGCCCTACGTGCTCGCCGGCATCGCCGTCGGCGCCATCATCCACGGCTACGTGCCCGAGAACTTCATGGCCGGCGTCATGGGCGCCGACGCCTGGTGGAGCGTGCCGGCGGCGGTGGTGCTCGGCATCCCCATGTACTCCAACGCCGCGGGCATCATCCCCATCGTCGAGGCGCTGCTCGAGAAGGGCGCGGCCCTGGGCACGGTGCTGGCCTTCATGATGGCCGTGATCGCGCTCTCGCTGCCCGAGACGATCATCCTGCGCAAAGTCCTGAAGTGGCCGCTCATCTTCGCCTTCCTCGGCGTTGTCGGCGTCGGTATCATGTTCGTGGGCTTTCTGTTCAACGCCGTCCTGTAGGACGAGGCGAGCTTGTGGACGCACCGACCATTTTCACCGCGCGCAGCCAGTTCGAGCGCGCCGCGGCTCTGCTGGACAAGCTGAGCATCGCGCACACCCCGATCTTCCCAGGCCCGGCTTAGGGCCTATCCCAATAGGTCTGCACGCACGGATGCGCCCGTGGACACATC
>JBAXRL010000493.1:0-3094 GCA_037131205.1 Actinomycetes bacterium
GCATTCGCGTGGAGGCCGAGGACCTCACGACCGGGATGGTCGCGCACACCAACTCAGCCTATCTGGTCTTCGTCGCCCTCAGCGACAGCGGCAAGCCCATCCCGGTGCCGACGTTGATCCCCGAGACGCCGGACCAGAAGCACTGGTACGCCGAGGCGGAGGAGCGCCGCCGCAAGCGGCTCGCCGAACGCCGGCCGGCCGACGGCTAGCCGGCGCCGGGACGTCAGGCGCCGCCAGGCTCCGGCGCCGCTTCTTCGCGCCTCAGCAGCTCTTGAAGCGCGAGATCCGCCACGTCCATCTGCGCGGCCGTGGGCTCGCTGGTCGTGAACAGCCGCTGCATCTCGATGCCGGGGCGCCTGAGCGCCCGCGACAGCGGGTGATCCTGGTGGCGCGCCATCCACGAGAACAGCTCCATGGCCGCGCCGATGCTCACCAGTCCGGTGACGAAGGTGGCCAGCGGCTGGCGCTCCCTGCCTGCGGCCCGCAGCACGAGATTGCCGGCGATCGTGGTGACCACCAGCGGCGCGATGAGATTGGAGCCGCAGCGCGCGTGCTCCTTGTCGGCCGCCGCCGGGTCGAGGCCGCTCTCGTAGGCGGCCACGCTCTTGTGCTCGGCGCCGTGGTAGCGCGCCAGGCGCGAATCGCGCAACAGCAGCAGGATGGGGGCCAGCGAGACGCCGGCCGCGGCCAGCTCCTTGAGGAGCGGCGAGCCGCGCCGCGAGCTGCGCAGGGCGAGCGTCGCGACGGCGCTCGCCGCCGTGGCCGCGAGCAGCCGCGGGTCCTCCTGCGGCAGCACGGGGCCGCCCGTGGAGCGGCGCACCGCGGGCAGCACGGCGAGGGACTCGCCGAGCCGCAGCAGACCGCGCAGCAGCGGGACGCGCTGCAGGCTGTCGCGCCCCGGGAGGCGCGGTTTTTCGCCGGACGTCACCTTGACGTCGCCGCCGGGGCTGCGCACGGCGGCCGCCCAGAACCGCTCGCTCTGCAGAAGGACGCCGTTACGGAGAGCCATGCCGCCGAGTTGCACCGTACCTGCCCCTTCGCGTCAGCGGAGACGAACGCCGCCTCCATCACTTTGCGGATACCTCTCACAGCCTGACGGATGCGGGCTTCGTTCTCAACCGGCGCGCGGGCGGCGCGCGGGCGGCGAGGCCCTGCGTGCCCGCCCGCGCATCGCACATCCCGGCGCGGCAGCCCGGGTAGGGCGGCGCCCGGGCGCCCGCTAGAATCGCCCGGCCCTCCCCCGATCCGGAGCCGCCGTGCGCACCATCGACCGCGACCTCAAGCTGCTCTCTCTGGCCAACGTCCTGTACGCGACCGGGATCGGCCTGTACATGCAGCTCCTGTTCGTCTACGCACTGCAGCTCGGCGCCTCGCGGTTCGCGATCGGGGCGCTCAATGCCCTCCTGGTGGCGACGATCATGGTCGTCAACATTCCCGGCGCCTGGGCCGCCACCCGCTTTCGTCTGAAGCCCGTGCTGGTCGGCGTGTGGTGGCTCCTGGTACCCATGGCGCTGACCTTCTACCTGGCGCCGAGCTGGCAGTGGCTCATCCCCGGACTCATCCTCTTCGGGCTCACGTTCGCCAACAACCCCGCGTTCAAGGCCTACATCTACCTCAAGTCCGAGGCCTCGCGCGTCGGCGCCAGCATGGCGTTCGTCTTCGGCTCATACGCTCTCGGGCTGGTCGCGGCGCCGCTGCTGGGGGGCTGGATCGCCGACCGCGCCGGCATGCGCACGGTCTTCCTCATCAGCACGCTCGTCTTCGTGGCGTCGGCCACGACGGTGTGCTTCCTGCACGACACGCCACACCACCCGCCGACAGGAGCCTGGCGCCTCGCCGACCTCCGCTCGAACCGCGCCTTCCGGGGCCACGTGGCGTTCTTCTTCGTCGGGTTCGGCGCGGTGTACATCGCCCAGCCCTTCATCAACCCGTATCTCGCCCAGGTGCACGGGCAGGGATACGCAGCCCTCGGCGTGTACTCGTCGCTCTTTGCCCTGGGCATGGTCGTCATCGTCCAGGTGATGGGCCGCCTGACCGATCGCTGGGGTCCGAGGGCCGGAGTCGCCAGTGTGCTGAGCCTGATGGCGACAGGCTCTCTCGTGCTGCTCGTGGGCGCGAGCCCCGGAATGTGGGCGCTGGCGATGGTGTGCTGCGGAGCGTTCGACACACTCCGTTACGTACCGACCATGATCATCCCCGACTCGTTCGGGCACATGCCGCTGCCGTGGGGCTACGCGATCTTCGACACGCTGACCGGCGTGCCCATGGTGTGTGGCGCGACGCTCGGCGGCCTGTTCTACCGAACGTCGTACGCCCTGCCCTTCCAGGTCGCCATCGTCATCGCCGGCGGCCTGTTGATACTGACGGTCCTGAAGGGTCCCGACACTGGACGCCGCGTCGTCCGGCAGACAGACTGAGAGCACAGCGCCCGGGCCTGGCCGGACGCGTCACAAGGAGGCCGAGATGGGACTGTTCGACACGGTCAAGCTGAAGGCCAACGAACTGGCCGCCGACGCCGAGCGAGCCGGCAGAGTCACCGCCGCGCAGGCACGCACCGTGGTGCTGCAGAACGACATCCGCAAGGCCGAGCGCGAGCTCGGCCACAGCGCCTTCTCGCTGCTGGAGAGCGGCGCGATCGCCCACCCCGACCTCGAGGCGGCAGCCGCGCGTCTGCGCGACGCCCGGCAGGCTCTGAGCGACAAGGAAGCGGAGATCGCCCAGTTGCGCCGCGGTGCGGACGCCGGCGGCGCGGATGCGCCGCTCAGCGAACCTGAGGCCGAGGCGCCGACGGCCGCGGCTCAGCCGCCCGAGGAGCCTCCGGCCGCCGGCGCCTGAGAGAGCCACCTCCCCCCGGCCATCCGCCGACCGGCGCCGCTAAGGGCCTATCCCGGTAGGGATGTGCGTGCGGGGCGTTCGTGGACCGAGCGGGGCGGTCACGAGACGGTTCCCTCGTAGCCCAGCTACGTGGGGATCCGGGGAGGGGCCGCAGCCGCGATGTGTCCACGGGCGCATCCGTGCGTGCAGACCTGGCGGGATAGGCCCTAAGGGCCTATCCCGGTAGGGATGTGCGTGCGGGGCGTTCGTGGACCGAGCG
>JBAXRL010000494.1:0-3086 GCA_037131205.1 Actinomycetes bacterium
ACGCCGTGCAGATCTTCAAGACCAAGGGCGTCACGAGCTTCAAGACGGTGTGAGGGGGTGGCCACCATGACCACGCTCGACGCCATCCTCGCTGAATCTGTCCGACCAGAGTGGTAGCCTCACAATGCCGCGCTCCCTCAGCACGCTTGACTACGATCCCGCCGCGGGGGGAGAATGGCCTTGAGCGACTAGGGATGGAGACGCGGCGCGACTCCATTGGGACCTTTGGGTTCCACCCTAGACGCTTTTTTCTTGCCGAGCCTTGGAGGGGCGATGCACATCCTGTATGTGGATGAATCCGGGATCGAAGACCTCTCCTCCGGCACCTCGCATTTCGTCCTTCTTGGCGTCGCCATACCATCCGAGCAGTGGAAGTCCCTGGACAGCGCGCTCGGCGACCTAAAGGCGACCTACGACCTTCGTGACGCGGAGATCCACACGGCCTGGATGCACCGCAGGTACTCGGAGCAGGAGTCCATCGCCGACTTCGATGCCTTGAGCCGGCCGGAACGCAGGAGTGCGACAGAGCTTGCCGTGAAGCGCAGGGCCGGCGGCGTGGGCATCTTGGGCAGCGCGAATAAGGTCAAGGCCTACAGGCGCGAAAGCCGCGCCATCGCGCCCTATCTGCACCTGACCAGAGCAGAGAGGATTGCATGCCTGGAGGAGTTGGCGCGAGAGATCGCCTCTCGCCGCGACGTACGCATCTTCGCGGACGCCATCAGCAAGCCGGACTTCAAGACTGGCCATTCCACGCCCTACGAGATGGCCTTCGAGCAGGTGCTGACGCGATTCCAGGCCTACCTCGAGGCCTCAGGGAGCACGGGCATCGTCGTGCACGACAACAATGCCACTGCGGCGCCGAGACTGACGAAGCTCGCGAGAAAGTACCACGCCAGCGGTACCTTCTATCGCAAGATCACCAACATCGTGGAGACCCCGCTCTTCGTGGACAGCTCGCTGACGAGCATGATCCAGATAGCCGATCTCTGCGCATTCTCCCTTCGGCGTCTGCTCGAGAACGGCGAGGACGGCCTCTGGAACATCGTCGAGACCTGCGCGGACCGTCAGGGCAACACCTGCGTGGGCGTTCGGCACTACACAGGGCGCCGCAGCTGCAACTGCCGGATATGCAAGGCACACGGCCGCAGCACCAAGCGCGCGTCGGCCCACTGAACGCCGGTGGACGGTGTGCCTATAGCCGGCAAGACCGTGTACGCGGTCTGCCTGGAAGAGGGCTTCGCCGGCAACGACCAGCTCAAGGCCAACGCCGTGCAGATCTTCAAGACCAAGGGCGTTACGAGCTTTAAGACGGTGTGAGAGTGCCGTGACCGACCATCCCATCCCCCGTGAGGGTCAGGCGATCATCTACGCGACTGCGGACGGCGCCGTACGCGTGGAAGTCTTGCTCGGCGACGAGACGTTCTGGCTGACGCTGAATCGAATGGCGGAGCTGTTTGGGACGAGCAAGCAGGCGATCAGCTACCACCTCAAGCAGATCTACGAGTCCGGGGAACTCTCGCGGGATGCAACTGTCAAAGAAATTTTGACAGTTCAGCGGGAAGGCTCGCGCGACGTCTCCCGGACGATCGAGCACTACAACCTCGACGCAGTCATTTCCGTGGGATACCGCGTCAGCAGCTACCAGGCCACCCAGTTCCGCATCTGGGCGACGCGGACGCTCAAGGAATTCGTCGTCAAGGGCTTCGTGCTTGACGACGAGCGCCTGAAGCAGGGCGCGCGCTTCGGCAAGGACTACTTCGACGAGCTGCTCGAACGCGTTCGCGAGATCCGCGCCAGCGAGCGTCGCTTCTATCTCAAGATCACCGACATCTATGAGCAGTGCAGCATCGACTACCAGAAGGACGCGGAGATCACCCAGACCTTCTTCCAGACGGTGCAGAACAAGCTGCACTGGGCGATCACTGGTCAGACGGCAGCGGAGCTCATTGCTGCACGCGCAGACGCGGACAAGCCGTACATGGGGCTCACGACGTGGAAGAAGGCCCCCGGCGGCAAGGTTCTGAAGTCGGACGTCACCGTCGCCAAGAACTACCTCGCCGAAGACGAGATCAAGGCGCTCGAGCGCATCGTGAGCATGTACTTGGACTACGCCGAAGATCAGGCGGCGAGGCACAGACCCATGCGTATGGCCGACTGGGTCGAGAAGCTCGACGGCTTCCTGCACTTCAACGAGTACGAGATCCTGAAGAACGCCGGCGAGGTTTCGGCTTCCGTAGCGAAAGAGCTGGCGCAGGGCGAGTACGAGAGGTTCCGTGTCGGCCAAGACCGCGACTACGAAGGCGACTTCGAGCGCGAGGCCAGGCGGCTATCGGAGCGCACGAAGCCCGGAGCAGCCGAGGAAACGTGAGCGCCACGACGACACCGATGAACGAGGCAGGGGACTGCTCACATTTGCCGGAGGACTGCTTACATTCGCCGGAGGACTCCTCACGTTTGCGCCGCTGCTCCGGACACTTGGCCGTAGACTCCGGTCATTTGCGGGGAGACTTGGGTCATTTGGCCATCGACTTAGGTCATTTGCGCCGGGACTCCGGACATTTGCTGGGAGACTCCCTGCATAAGGCCGCCGACTCCCTGCACAAGGGCCGCGACTCCCTGCACAAGGGCCGCGACTCCCTAGACAAGCGCGCCGACTCCCCAGGTAGGGGCGTCGAATCGTGAAGCTCCAGTTCGACGCCAACCAGCAGTTCCGGCTCGACGCGGTGGCGGCGATCACCGACCTTTTCGACGGCCGGCCGCAGGGAGCGCCGGAGTTCGCGGTCATACCAGCTGTCAAGGATTCCTTTACTTCTGAGTGTGCGGCAGTTATCCGGAACATGACCATCCCCTTCGCTCAGGCGCGGGCGCGGCGACGGGCGGGCGGGCGGTCGCGGCGACCCCGGCGGCCCCGGCGCGGGGTAGTACGAAAAGGGAAGACAAGGATTCCTTGACTGTCGGGTCGCGCACGGCCGTTCGCAGGCTCGCTCGCCGGGGGGAAGATAAGGATTCGCGGGAATTCCTTATCTTCCCTCGCGGTACTACCGCGCCGCGGCGGCTCCGGCGGCTGCGGCGCGCCATGTCCGCCT
>JBAXRL010000495.1:0-3084 GCA_037131205.1 Actinomycetes bacterium
GCGTCCCGGAACGGGTCGACGAAGTGCGCCGTGGTCGGCGGTGGAGTCTGGTGAACGCGTTTGCCCATGCGCCTCGTTCCGGGAAGGGAGTTTGTTACCCGGCGATAGTGTAATGCACGCGGCGGCGGGGCGCTCGCAGGGCGCCCCGCCGCCGCGTCCGAACCGGTCTGCTCTACTTCTGCGGGATGTACTTGCCGCGCGCCGTGTACGTGGTGTGCAGGAGCTCGTGGCTCTTGTGCCCGCAGGGACCGTCGGTGAGGAACTCGGCGTAGGTCGTCGCGACCGCCGGGTTCTCGTAGGACTTGCGCACGCTGTAGGCCTTGTCCTCGCTGTAGATGGCCCTGGCGCGGGCGGCCCTGATCTCGGGAGTGGTCGGGATCGGCTGGCCGCCGCCGCCCAGGCAGCCGCCCGGGCAGGCCATGAACTCGATGAAGTGGCACTCGCTGAACTTGCCGCCGGCCTTGATGTCGTCCATGACGAGCTTGGCGTTGGCGGTGCCGTGGGCCACGGCGACCTTGACGGTGACGCCGTTCAGCCACTCCCAGTCGGGCACGAGGTGGGCGAGGATCTCGGGCACCGGGCCGACCGTGGGGATGGTGATCTCGGCGTACTTGACGCCCTCGAAGCCGCGCACCGGGATGATGTCGCCGTGCTCGTAGATGCTCTCGACCTTCACGCCGGTGACCAGCTCGATGACGGTGCGCAGGGCGCTCTCCATGACGCCGCCGGTGGCGCCGAAGATCACGCCGGAGCCGGTGGCCGTGCCGAAGGGATCGTCGAAGTCGCTCTTGGGCAGGCTCGGCACGTGCAGGCCGGCCTCCTTGAACATCTTGCCGAGCTCCCGCGTGGTGAGCCCGAAGTCGACGTCCTTGAAGCCCGAGTCGTGCATCTCGGGCCGGTTGCACTCGTACTTCTTCGCCGAGCAGGGCATGAGCGCGCAGCTCACGATGTTGGCCGGGTCGAGGCCGAGCTTCTCGGCGTAGTAGGTCTTGATGAGGGCGCCGAACATCTGCTGCGGGCTCTTGGCAGTCGAGGCGTTGGGCAGGTACTCGGGGTAGAAGTGCTCGAGGTACTTGACCCAGCCCGGCGAGCAGCTCGTGAACTGCGGCAGGGCGACGTCCTGGTCGCCGGTGACGAGCGCGCCGTAGAGCCGCTGGATGAGCTCCGTGCCCTCCTCGATGATCGTGAGGTCGGCGGTGAAGTTGGTGTCGAACACCATGTCGAAGCCGGCGCGGCGCAGAGCGGTGTTCATCTCGAAGGTCACCGGCGTGCCGGGCTCGAGGCCGAAGAGCTCGCCCATCGCCGAGCGCGGCGCGGGAGCCGTCTGGATGACGACGTGCTTGGTGGGGTCGTCGAGGGCCGCCCACACGGCGTCGGTCTCGTCCCTGGCGTACAGGGCTCCGGTGGGGCAGCGGTTGACGCACTGCCCGCAGTTGATGCACACGACCTCGCCCAGCGGCAGATCCTCGAAGGTCGCGATGACGGTGTCGTCGCTGCGATTGATGGCCTCGAGCACGCCGACCTCCTGGAGGTCGATGCAGGTGCGCACGCAGCGCCGGCAGCGGATGCACTTGTCCATGTCGCGCATCACCGAGTAGCTTGAGAAGTCCGGCTCGAACTGCGACTTCTCGGGATGGCCGAAGGTGAACGAGCTGATGCCGTACTCCTCGGCCAGCGACTGCAGCTCGCAGTTGCCGTTGCGCACGCAGCTGTAGCACTCGCCGTAGTGCTCGCTGAGCAGCAGCTCGAGCACGTGGCGCCGCGCCTTGCGTACCTTGCGCGTGTGCGTGTTCACCGTGAGGGTGTTGGTGACGGGGTACACGCAGGCCGCCTGCAGCGTGCGCTGGCCCTCGACGTCCACCACGCACATGCGGCACACGCCCGCGACCTTGAGGTCGGGGTGGTTGCAGAGCGTCGGGATGTCGACGCCCACGGTCCTGGCGGCGTCGAGGATGGTCATGCCGAACGGCACCTTCGTGACGATGCCGTCGATGGTGACCGAGACGAGAGCGCCGATGGCCTCGGGGTTCTCCGAGACGGGCACCGTGCTGCCGACCTGGCTGGTCGGGATGCGCGGCGCCTTCTCCTCGTTTCTGGGGGTGTCGGTCATGCTCCGCTCCTCGCGGTCTCGGCTTGGGGCGTGCGGCTCATGATCTCGTCGCCGAAATGCTCCAGGATGGACATGAAGGCGACGGAGCTGGTCTGCCCCAGGCCGCACTTTGAGGCGACCTGCATGGTGCCGCTCAGCTCGCGCAGCTCGGCGATGTAGGCGGCCGGGCAGGAGCCCTCTCTGAGCTGCTCGGCGGCCTCGAGCATCTTGGTGTTGCCGACGCGACACGGCGTGCACTGGCCGCAGGATTCGTCGACGAAGAACTCGAGGAAGTTGTGGGCCACGGCCAGCATGTCGCGCTGGGGGCCGAACACCATGACCGAGCCGCCCGTGGGGATGTCCTCGAAGGCCATCTGCCGGGCGAACTGGGCCTGAGGCACGCAGACGCCCGAGGCGCCGCCGATCTGCACGGCCTTGGCGTCGCTGCCGCCGACCTCTTTGAGCAGGTCGGCGACGGTAATCCCGAAGGGGAACTCGTAGACGCCCGGCTTTTCGCAGTCGCCGCTGATGCTGAACAGCTTGAAGCCGGTGGAGCGGTCGGTGCCGAAGCTCTTGAACCAGTCGATGCCCTTGGCGAAGATGCAGGCCGCCGAGGCCAGGGTCTCGACGTTGTTGACGACCGTGGGCGCGTAGCGGTAGCCGGCGACCACGGGGAACGGCGGCCGGTTGCGGGGCTCGCCGCGGAAGCCCTCGAGGGACTCGATGAGGGCGGTCTCCTCGCCGCAGATGTAGGCGCCGGCGCCGAGGGCGACGATGATGTCGAAGTCGAAGCCTTTGACGCCGCCGACGTCCTCGCCGAGGAGGCCGGCGGCGCGACGCTTCTTGATGACGGCGTTGAGCGGCGAGCGCAGGTACGAGTACTCGCCGCGCAGGTAGACGATGCCCTCTTTCGCGCCGATGGCGCGCCCGGCGATGGTCATGCCGGCGAACACGAGGTCGGCGAACTCGGTGAGGATGACGCGGTCTTTGAACGT
>JBAXRL010000496.1:0-3082 GCA_037131205.1 Actinomycetes bacterium
TCCACCTGCTCACGATCCACAAGGCCAAGGGCCTCGAGTACCCCATCGTCGTGCTGGTCGGCGGCGCTTTGGGCGGCGGCCCACACGGCGGAGAGCCGCTTGTCGACCGCGTGGCGCGTCGCATGGCGATCAAGCTCAAGGCAGAGCTCCCCGGGGCGGCGGCGCGCGACCTCGAGCCGCGCGCCTACACCGCCCTCAGCGAGAACGAGAAGAAGATGTCGGCCAGCGAGTCGCGGCGCCTGCTGTACGTGGCCGCCACGCGCGCCCGCGACCGTCTCGTGGTGTCGTGCTTCGGTAAGCTGACCACGGCGAAAGGCGAGCCGGCGAACGTGATGCTCGGCGCCGTCGCGGGGGCGCTGCCGGCGCCCGCGTCGGAGGCGCCCACCGAGGAGCACGAAGAAGGCGGCGTGCTGGTGCTGCCGCCGGCTGCGCCGCCGGAGCGCAGCGCGCCCGAGGAGGCGCCGGACGCCGCGACCATGGTCGCGGCCCGCGGCGCCTGGATCGCCCGGCGGGAGGCCCTGCTCGCCGCGGCCGGACGGCCTGCCCGTGCCACCAGTCCGAGCGGCCTCGAGCACGTCGACGAAGAGGTGCGCAGCGGCGGCCCCGGAGCGCCGCCCGGCCGCGCGGGGGCGCTGGCGCTGGGGTCGGCCGTGCACCGCGTCATGGAGCTCTGCGACTTCGCCGACGCATCGTCGCTGCCCGGCATCGCCGCGGCCGTCACGCGCGAAGCCGGCCGGCCTGACCTGGCCGCGGCCGCGGCCGCGCTCGCCGGCGCCTGCTGGCGCGCGCCGCCGGTGCGCGCCGCCGCGGCCAGCCTCGAGGTGTACCGCGAGCTGCCTATCGGCGCGCTCCTCAACGGCGCCGTGGTGAGCGGCGCCGTCGACCTGCTCTACCGCGACGGCGACGAGTGGGTCGTGGTCGACTACAAGACCGACCGCGGCGTCGCTGCCGGCGTGCTGCGCGAGCGCTACACTCCGCAGGGCGCCGCCTACGCCGTCGCCGTGGAGCTGGCCACCGGACGCGCCGTCCGCGAGGTCGTGTTCGTGGCCGCGGCGGCCGCCGACGGGCTGGTCGTCACCGTGCCGGTCGACGACGAGCTGCGGGCGCGGGTGGAGCGAGAGGTCGAGGCGGCGGTGGGCGAGGGGCGGGCGATCCGCGCCGACGAGCTCGCCACAGATGCGCAGTCGTAGACAACAGAGGCGGAGGTAGAAGATGGTCGTTGCAGGGACGGGCCCACTGAGCGCAGACGCGATCAGCGAGAAGGTCGTGCGCGCGCGCTCGGTCGAGCGCGCGCTCATGTTCATCGGCTGGATCGTGCTGGTCATCGGCGTCGTGGGGATGGCGCTCACCGTCGCCATGTGGATCGCCGGTCAGATCGACGTCGACCAGGCGGTGGCGTTGCTGCTCGGTACCATTCTCGGATCCATCCTTTCGGGGGCTGCGGCCTACGGCTCGGGAGTCAACGTTGGGCTTGGGGCCGAGCGCCTGGCGCTGGCCCTGCAGACAGCGCCGCCGCCGGCCGATCCCGCCGAGTCCTGACAGCGCCGGGCGTCGGCGACGCGCGCTCGCAGCGCGCGCGACTCAAGAACGACGCGGCGGCTGCCGATATGTGCGGCATGCGCGAGATCCCGGACAAGCAGCGGTCACTGTCGACGGCATTCGGGCGGAGAGCGTGGGCGACACTTGTGCTGCTCGTCCTTGTCAGTGCGTCGGTCGTTGCGGCGTCGTGCGGCGGGACCGCGACCTCGGGCACGGACGTGAGTCCATCCTCAGCGCCCTCGCCCACCGCCGTGCCGGCCGTCAGCGACGTCCCGCGGCTCGAGGCCTCCATCGATGTGACCATGAAGAGGATGGACTGTCCGGGCATCGTCTTCGCCGTGAGCGCCCCGGGCAAGAGCGACGTGGTTATCGCCAAAGGCGTCGGCGATCTCGCCACCGGGGCGCCCATCTCCGCCGGCGACCTCTTCCGCATCGGCAGCGTCACCAAGACGTTCACTTCCACGGTGCTGCTGCAACTGGCCGCCGAGGGCAAGGTGAACCTCGACGACCCGCTCAGCAAGTACGAGCCCGGCTTCCCCAACGGCGACCACATCACCGTGCGCATGCTGCTCAACCACCGTTCCGGCATCTTCTCGTACACCGGTGACACGCGGTTCGTGCGTGCCATCGAGACGGACACGCTGCGCTCGTGGACGCCGGATGAGCTGGTCGCCATCGGCACGGCGCACGACCCCTACTTCCCGCCGGGCACCGCCTTCGACTACTCCAACACCGCCTACATCCTCGCCGGCAAGGTCATCGAACGGGTCGGCGGGCGCACCTACGAGGAAGAGATCCAGACGCGTATCATCGATAAGCTGGGCCTCAAGCACACCTTTCTGCCCGACGGTCCGGACGCCCCCGGCGGCCTCGCCCACGGCTACACCTACGACCTCGGCAACGGCCTGCAGGACATCTCCCGCCAGAGCATCGACTCCTGGGGGTGGAGCGCCGGCGGCCTCATCTCGGACCTCGCCGATCTGCGCACCTGCGCCGTCGCGTTCGGGACCGGCTCATTGCTCACGCCGGCGATGAAGAAGGAGCTCTTCACGCGCACGCCCATGCCGACAAAGCCCGGCACGCCGCCGAGCGCCTTCAGCGGGCTGGGCATCGGCATGGTCCACGGCTGGGTCGGCAACACCGGCGGCACCTACGGCTACACCACCTGGATGTGGTACGTGCCCAAGACGAAGGCCACGGTGATCGTCTTCTTCAACGAGACCTCCACGTTCACGCCGCGCTACGAGGTCAGGGAGCAGAAGGCTCTGCTGGGGCTGCTGCAGACCGCCTGGAAGGTGATCTGAGGCGAGCGGGCGGCCGCGGCGGGGGAGTGCGCCGCCCCGGCCTTCGCCCGTCAGCCGGCGGCCACCCGTGTTTCGGGCTCGGGAACGTCGAGGTGCTCGGCCTGCCGGTAGCTCACGTAGTCCGCGAGACACTGGCGCCGCGCGGCCGTCGCCTCTTCGCGCGACGCGCCGTCGCCGACCACTCCGGGGATCTCGCCGAGCCGCACCACCCAGTAGGGCTCGGCGTCGTCCGTGCGCCA
>JBAXRL010000497.1:0-3081 GCA_037131205.1 Actinomycetes bacterium
TCAGGCCTCTGGAAGCTGCGGCTGGACGGCGTGAGGCTCGGCGATGATGAGTCCGGAGATATCGGCATACTTGCTGAGCCTGTCGTCATAGGTGTGGAAACGATCGGCGGAGTGTTGGAGGGCGGTCGCCAGATGGATGGCGTCGGGTGGCTTGAGCGACCAGCCCCTGGCCATTGCCTCGCGCATCAAGGCGCGTGCTCGACGGGCGATGCCGAAGTGGAACTCCGCGAGGATGATGACGGAACCGGGCGTCCAAAGCGCGTCTATTTGGGCTTCGGTGGCTGGATCCGGCGCCTGCCGCCGCTGCTCCTCAGCGGCGAAGGCGACTTCGACGACACTCAGAGTCGAAGTGACGATCCGGGCCTCGCCGCGACGAGCCTCGGCGAGCAGTTCCTCGAGTACCGGCAGGCGTTCTGAGTCGGCGTTGATGTACGAAAGGACGACGCAGGCATCCCAGTAGACGCACGCGGCGTCAGTTGGCATCACGCATCCGCCGGATGATGTCCTCGGGCTTGGCCGCGCCGGGCAGAGGAATGACGGAGGCCTTTGCCATTCGATAGTCGTCAGGCCGGCACTCGTCGTGCGCCACGACGCCGCTGATCCGGCGGACGGCAAGTGCTCTGCCCGTCCGCGGGTCGCGGCTCACGACGCCCTCTACAGTCGCGAGCTTCCCCCAGACGTCGATCATCAGCGGCTCGCTGTCTCTGTCGAGGTAGCAGGAGACGGCCTTGTCGTCCATGGAGTCGAAGATCGTGAAACGCAGACCGCCGCGACTACTCAGGGACTGGACGCGACCGGTGACAGCGCCCAATGTGGCGGTCGGAAAGGCGAGGAGGTCGCCCTCGACGTCGGGGGTCTCAGCAGTGGGTTCGCTCGTCACGAGTGCGTCGCCGTCTGGCGTCTCGAACATGACAGAGTCGATGTCGGCGCCGATCGTGCCTGCTAGAGCAAGAGCGGGCTTGCGGACGCGCACACGGTACCCAAGAAGACTCTCGCGCTGAGCCAGCTTGCGCCCGATAGCAAGGTACGCCTCCGCAACGAGGTCGGCTTGTTGTTCAGTGAATCTGTCGGCCAGATCTGCGCAAGCGGTGACCTGGGCGCTGCCGGCCTCGAGACCGGTGACATCCCAGGCCATGCCCCGCGCTTTGGCATCGGTCGAGAGCTCCCTGATGAGCGCGGTGAAGCTCTGCAGCGCCTTGCTGAAAGCGGCTACTGTCACAACGCCCTGAAGCTTCAGAGTGACGGTTTTCTCGGACATCTCTCTCTCGTTCGGCATCTTGGATAGAACCGGGTCCTTCCCGGAGTCGTGTGCCGGGGATGCGCCTCAGCCAGCCTCTTCGACAAGCCGTGTCGGCGCCCAGTGAACGCTCTCTGTCAGGCTCGCGCAGTTGTCAGCAGCAGGATCACCTTGCCACCGCCGCGATCGGGTCATCGTCCGCCAGCAGATCGCTGAGCGCGTAGGCCTCTGCGAGGTGCGCGAAGTCGGACTCATGACCCTGGCGATAGCCGCGGATGACCCCAGTCGCATCGCGGTTCACTCGCCGGCAGTAGGCCGCGATGAGGTCGAGGATCTCGTCACGCGAAAGCTCGACTGTCTTGGCGGCGAGCATTGCATTCCTCCTCAGGTCGTCGGCTCCGTGGCCGACTGTAGCAAACGGCGACGGCCATACTCAATGACCTTGCCCGAATGTCAACGGCGCAAACGAAGGGCATGCCGAATGTATACCTCGGTGTTGACGGAAGGCCTGACGCTCACTGTGCCCGGGAAACTGACGATGCGGTGAAGTCAAAGCCCCGGCCGGAGGCGGAAGAGCCTCCGGCCGGGGCCGTCGATGCTGCGGGGCTACGCGCCGGTCAAGACGCGGCATTGCGCGGCGTTCACCAGCCGAAGCCGCCCCACATGCCGCCGAGACCCATCCACCCGCCGGCGCCGTAGCGCATCCAGGTGGCGGTGGTCGGCAGGTTGTTGTGCCGGTAGAAGGCACGCACCTGAGACCGCTGATGCGAGCTCAGTGTCTTCAACGCAGCCTGCGCCGCGGGACTACTCGGAGACGAACCGTTCTGCTGCCACCAGCCGTTCATGGCGCTCATCTGCCGGTCGCGCATGCTGAGCCACCGGCCGAAGCGGGCGGGGTGGCTCATCATCCAGGAGGCGCCGTAGCCCGTGCCCCACATGTGGCCGGGGTCCCAGCCGCCGCCGCCCATCATGCCGCCCATCTGCCAACCGCCCCACATGCCCATCGAAGGGGATGTCCAGACGGCGCCGCCGCCGTACTGCTCGTAGAAGCTCTTCATGTCGTTCCAGAACGTGGTCCAGAGGTCGTGCAACGCCTGCTGGGCCGCGGTGGACGTGAGGTCGGCCGCGTAGGTTCCGTACCAGTCCTGCATGGCCTGCTGGTGCGCGCTGCGCATCTGCAGCCAGGCCTCGAAGGCGTTGGGGTCAGCGCGCAGCCACTGCATGCCGGAGCCCGTACCCCACATGCCGGTGCCACTCCAGGCTCCGGTGCCGCCGCCCATCATGCCGTCGGCGGCGGCGCCCGTCGTGGATCCGGCGGCGCTGGCTACGGGCGCCAACAGTGCGAGCGCAGACGCGACGACTGCGAGAGCAGTCACCAAGCCTCTGGGAGAAGTCTTCATACGATGTCCCTCCGGTGTTTCGTGAGCAAAGAGTGCGATGCGATCAGCTGACGTGAGCAGTATTGCCCTTCGATGTGAAGGTTCTGTGTAGCTCGGCGGCCTCTGTCGCACCCCGGGTCGCCGGCTGGCCGGGCTCGCCCGGAATCTCCACAGAATCTTCACACCGGCCCCCTATCGTGAGGCGCTCTCCCGCCAAAGACCGACACGGAGGTCCCCTGATGAAGACGACACGCAAGAGGTTCCAGGCACTCGCGCCGCTGGTGATCGCGGTGGTGGCGGCGTCGTTCGCCCTGGCGCTGGTCGCCACCGAAGCGCGCGCCGGCGACAACGGCATGTCGGGCATGGAAGGCATGTCCGCCGAAGAGATGCAGAACACGGCCACGCCCACTCCGGCGCCGAGCGCCACCATGGAGGGCATGACCGCCGAAGAGATGCAGAACATGG
>JBAXRL010000498.1:0-3081 GCA_037131205.1 Actinomycetes bacterium
TAGGTGCTGCGCGACCGAATTCCGTTGGCGGCACCGCTGACGGTACTTCCAACGGGACCGTTGGAAGTCCCGTCAACGGCTTCGGCCGTTTTCGACCATGCGCCTGCCGGCGGGCGCGTGCGCGGCGCGCCAACGTCAACCTTGACGCCGCCGTCTCGTCTCGCCTGAGAACACAGCGTTGCCTCGCTCATCTTCAGCGGCCGCGGGCGGCGAAGCCGCCAGGGAAGCTGAGGGGAACAGAGCGCTGGTTCAAGCCGCCGGCTTCTCGCCGGGCGCGCGGGCGGCTGCGGCGGCCGCGGCGGCCGCGGCGACCCCGCCGGCCGCGGCGCGGGGTAGTACGAAAAGGGAAGACAAGGATTCCTTAACTGTCGGGTCGCGTACGGCCTTCCGCAGGCTCGGTTGTCGGGGGGAAGATAAGGATTCGCCGGAATTCCTTATCTTCCCTCACAGTACTACCCCGCCGCGGCGGGCGCGGCGGCGGGTGCGGCGGCTCCGCCGGGTGCGCGGGCGGCCGCAGCGACCCCGGCGGCGGGCGCGGCGCCTCCGGCGCGTGCGGCGCGCCATGTCCGCCTTCTGGCGGCCGTCGATCCGGGGGCTGAACGCGCAACCGGAGGGAAGGGGATGGTCGTGTGCGGGCAAGAGGCGGTCGCCACAGGAGGGTCCCGGTGCTATCCTCCCAAGGCTCGCATCCCGAGGCTCGCGGCCTCGCAAGCGCGGAGGGACAAGCTTGAAAAGGCACTACGTACTTGTCGGCGTCGGCGTGGCGGCGCTCGTCGCCGCGGTGATCGTCGTCGTCGGGACGAACTCCGGTCCCGGCGATGCCGTGGGCGCCGTGGCCGAGCCGTCGGCGGCCGGCCAGGCGTTGCCGCCCGGCCATCCTTCGGTCGCCGCCAAAGCCGGCGGATCCACGCCCGCGCCCGTCACGGACGACGCCGTCCAGCAGAAGATCGCCGAGCTCGAGACCGCCAGCGCCGAGCATCCGAACGACGTCGCCGTGCTGCTCGAGCTCGGCGACGCCTGCTTCCTCGGGCAGCGCTACCAGCAGGCGGCGCGCGCCTTCCGCGCGGCCCTCCAGATCGACCCCGGCAATCCCACCGCCACCGTGCGGCTGGCCATGGTCTGGCACGCCGACGGCGATTCGCGGCGCGCCGCGCAGACCATCGAGGCGGTCCTCGATCAGGCGCCGAGAAACCAGGAAGCCCACTACTCGATGGCCATCATCTACTTCTCGGCCGACGACATCGACAAGGCCAGGGACGAATGGGTGGCGGCCGCGCAGCTCGATCCGTCGACTGCCATCGGCCGGCGCTCCCAGAGCTTCGTCGACCTTCTCGAAGGCAAGCAGACGTCGGCGCCGGCCGACGGCGAGTAGAGGGCCGGCCGCTACTCCACCGGCTCGAGGCGGGGGTTGGGACGATACTCCCGACCCACCTTGGCGCAGGGCGCGCCCTCCAGGCGCACGACGTCGGCGGTGAAGTCGGCGACCCCGCGCAGCAGGCCGCTGCCCACACCGTAGGCGTCGGCCGGCACGCCGGCCGCCTCGAAGGCGGCGATGCGCGCGGCCGTGAAGCCGCCGCTCACCACGATCTTGACGCGGCGGAAGCCCTCCGCGTCCAGCGCGCGCCGCACCGCGCACACCAGCTCGGGAGCCACTCCTGTGGGCCGGAAGCCGCCCATCGTCGACCACAGCGAGCGGTCCACGAGCGTCTCCGAGGTGTCGAGGCGGACCCCCCACAGACGCTCGCCCAGAGCCCGGGCGCAGGCGAGGCTCGCGCCCACGCAGTCGTTGTCGAAGTCGACCAGCGCCGTGACATTGAGCGCCGGATAGTACGTGTCGGCAAAGCGTCGGGTGGCCGCCACCGTGTCCCCGCCGCAGGCGGCGATGAGGCCGTGCGGCACGGTGCCGATGCCCTTGCCGCCCCACCAGGAGGCCTGGGCGTCGGTGCTGACACCGAGCGCTCCGGCGCTGTGGGCGGCGTACCCGTCGCCGGTCTGCGCTGCGTAGTGGTCGAAGCGCGCCGGAAAGTAGAGGATCGGCTTGCCGGCGGCGGCCTCCACCACGCGGCGCACGTTCGTGGCGATCAGGGTGCGCCGCGTGAGCGCTCCGAGAAACACGGTCTCCAGGTGAGCGAAGAGGCTGTAGTCGCCCTCGATCGTCATGACCGTCTCCCAGGCGGCCACCTCGTCGCCGTCGTACAGGGCGGCGACGGCGAGCCGGTCCCAGCCCGGCTCCCAGGCACGCGCGGGCTCCTCTCCGACAGAGCGTCCGGCGCACAGCCTGAGCACGGCGAGCGCCTCGTCCACGCCGCCGAGCAGCGCGCCTTCCTGCTTCTGAAAGACCTGCATGGTGACCCGGGGGTGCAGATCCTGGGCCTCGAGGACGCCCCTTGTGCAGTTGAAATAGGCGTCCGAGTAGTAGCCGCCCCGCAGGCGCTCGAGCGGCAGAGCGAAGACCTCTGGTGACAGGCGTGTGCGAGGCATGGCGTGGTCCTCCGGGATCCGTTAGAGCCCGAGCCGGGCGCCCACCTCGGTGAGCACCTTGCCCGGCGTGACGTCGAAGCGCAACGTGTACCTGCCGGCCACGCGGGCATCGAGAAGGAGAAAGCGGTCGGGCGAGCGGCGCAACGCGCCGGCGCCCTCCACCAGCGACCAGTACGGCGACCACGTGACCTTGAGCAGATAGGCGCCCGGCTGGTCGACCGTCACCGCGAAACCTTGATGCCCCATGCGCGTGACATGCGCCGTACCGCCGTGCAGCCCCACGGCGAGCGGCTCGGCGTCGCGCAGCCGGTACACCGTCCAGGCGCCGCTGCGCTCAACCACCGCGAACTCGGGGGACGTTCTCAGGATCCTCACCTCGCGGTGGCTCCACGGGTCGAGCGGAGCATCGGGCAGGAAGACGTACTGCACGCCCATGCGACGCAGCCAGGCGACGTAGGTCGCCGCGTCGTAGGGCGTGTAGAAGAGGCCGTTGTGGATGGCGTCCGCCTGACGATACCAGCCACGCGTGATGGGGTAGCCGGCCCGCGGAAAGTAGGCCGCCTCCCAGTGGCGGCGCAGCGCCACGACGTGGATGCGGTA
>JBAXRL010000499.1:0-3075 GCA_037131205.1 Actinomycetes bacterium
CGCCGACCTCGTCTTCTTCGGCGACGCGAGCTTCTACAGCCACGTCGGCATCTACGTCGGCGACGGCCTCTTCATCGAAGCTCCCCACACCGGCGACGTGGTCAAGGTGAGCAGGCTCGACGGCCGCGGCTGCGCGCTCGCCTGCCGGTACCCCATCCGCCTCCCGTGAGCACGGCCGCGGCGCCCGCGCCGACCACGCTCCGCGGCGCCCGTCTGTCGCCGGCGTCGCCGGCGAGGTAGACTGGCGTCATGCAACCCAACGGTCTGTTTGTGCTCGCGGTCGGTCTCTGCAGTTTCGCGGTCGTCTGCGTCTTTACCGGCTTCCTCGCCGTCAAGGCGTGGCGGCTCTTGAAGCGCGGCATCAAAGTGTCACGCGTGGCCGCACCGCTGGCCGCCGATCTCGCCCTGCGCGCCGAAGAGCTGGCAAAGCTCGGCGACGACATGATCCTCCAGACGGGGCAGATCGCCGCCGGCATCAACCGGCTCGGCGCTTCGACGCGCCGCCTGCAGGTCGTCCTCCAGGCGTTCAGCGACAGCTTGGCCCCGTACCGCCGGGTCAAGGAGTACTTCGGCCTCTAGAAACAAACGGGGCGTGCCCTGCGGGCACGCCCCGTTTGTGGCGCTTGTCCGCCGGCTTGGGGCGCCGGCACACTGCCCTCAGAGCGGCGGCAACGCGCCCCAGCCGCGAATCTCGTAGTAGTCGGTCAGCATGGAGTCCATCTCTGTCTGCGGGAAGGTGAGCGCGCCCTCATCCTCCATGGGCTTCTCGCTGACCCACTCGGGCAGCCTCTCGCTCTCGCGGCCGATGCCGCGCGCCGCGTTGAAGTCGTGCGACATCGTGATGATGCGGTTGGCGATGCGATGCAGGTCGTCCGCGGTGTAGTCGGCGCCGATAGCCGCGTTGACAACGGCCGTGATAAAGGGCCACGGCACGAGATCGCGATAGAAGCGACAGTAGAGCAGCGTGTCCATGATCGTGAGGCGGTCCTCCCAATCGCAGTAGACCGCCGCCTTGCCTTCGATGGCCTGAGGGTCGAGGATCCCGGTGAGCTCGGCCTTGTAGATGGTGGCCCGCAGATGACAGGCGCCGCGCGTCGTGGTGGCGAAGCCCATGCCCATGCCCTTCATCGCCCGCGGATCGTAGCCGGCCGGTTCCATGCCTTTGACGTGCACGGCGACGCCCTCGAGCCCATACTCCTTCTCGACGCGCAGGATCCCTTCGGCCCAGATGTCGCCGATGCCCTCGCGGAGGCACATCCTGGTGAGGAACGCGCCCACGCAATCGGGATCGCCGAAGTCCATCTTCTCGTCGATGAGGCCACGCTGCGAGGCCTCGATCGCCAGGGCGCAGAGGTTGCCCGCCGTCATGCTGTCGACGCCGTAGCGGTCGCACAGGTCGTTGAGCCACATGATCTCGGAGAGATCGGCGATCTCGCAGAGCCCGCCGAAGACGTAGGCGGTCTCGTACTCGGGCCCCTCGACCTCGAGCCCCTTGTGCCGCCCTTCGAAGACGGAGTTGTGCTTGACACACTTCATAACGCAGGGCGGGCAGGACTCGTTCCTGGTGCCGTGCTCGGCGAGCATCGTCTCGACGGTGAGGCGTTCGAAGGAGTCGAGCTTGCCCTTGCGCCAGTAGCGCGTGGGAAAGGCGTTGGCGCCGTTCATGATGCGCACCATGTTCATGGTGCCGCCGCGCTGGTAGGCGGCAACGCCGGGGTTGTCTTTCGTGCTCTCCACCATCTGCCGGACGACGACCTTGTAGTCGTCGGGCCGGGCGACCTCGACCTTCTTGTCGCCGTGCCAGACGATGCCCTTGAGGTTCTTGCTCCCGAACACCGCTCCGGGGCCGCCGCGCCCGAGCTGGTGCCACTTGTCGTTGTTCACGCAGGCGAAACGCACCAGCTTCTCGCCGGCCTGGCCGATGACGCAGGCCCGGGCCTTGTCGTGCTCGGTGGCCGCGAGGATGCGATCCTCCGCCTCGAAGGCGTCGAGCCCCCAGAGGTCGTCGGCGCTGTGGAAGCGCACGCCCTCTTCGCTGATCTCCAGATAGACGTGACCGTCGGCCTTCCCCTCCACGATGACGACCTTGTACCCGGTCCTGGCGAACTGCGGGGTGAGGTAGCCGCCCGAGTAACACTCGGCGTAGCCGTTGGTGAGCGGCGAGGCGAAGAAGAGGCCGTAGCGGTTGCTGCCCAGCATATTCGTGCCGGCCATGGGGCCGATGGCGAAGATCAACTTGTTCCGCGGGCTCAGAGGATCGACCTCGGGGCCGACCTCCTCGCACAGGTAGTGTGTGCCGAGGCCCTTGGCCCCGATGAGCTCCTTGATGAGCTGCGGCGGCACGGTCTCTTCGGCGGACGTGCGCGTGGTCAGGTCGATGCGGAGTAGATCGCCCATTCAAGCTCCTTTGCCGTGCCATCGCGTCTCGGCGCCCCTGCCGCCGCCGCCGCATCCCCGCTGGACGAGCGAACGGGACGAAAAGCGCCCCGCAACGGAAGGAGCCGCGTGCGGACGGGCGTCCGCGCGCGGCTCCATTCTCGCAGGTTCGACTGGGCGCGGCCAGTGGACGCCGCGGAGCCGATTCAGCCGCTAGGCCAGCACTTTGTCCAGCGGCGTGTACGTCATCTTGTGGGCTTCGGCCACCGACGGAATGGTGAGCTTGCCGCGGTAGACGTTGACGCCCAAGGCGAGAGCCGGGTCGTCCTTGACGGCCTGCTCGAAGCCCTTGTTGGCGATGGCGAGGCCGTAAGGCAGCGTGCGGCCGGTGAGAGCCATGGTGGAGGTGCGCGCCACGGCGCCCGGCATGTTGGCCACGCAGTAGTGGATGACGCCGTCGACCACATAGGTGGGGTCGCTGTGCGTGGTCGGCTTGGAGGTCTCGAAGCAGCCGCCCTGGTCGATGGCGACATCGACGATCACGGAGCCGGGCTGCATGGTCTTGAGCGACGCGCGCTTGATCAGGTGCGGCGCCTGGGCGCCACCGGGGAGCAGCACGGCGCCGATCACGAGGTCGGCGTGCACGATCTCTTCTTCGATGGCGGCCTCGGTGGAGAGCACGGTCTCGACGCGACCGCC
>JBAXRL010000500.1:0-3075 GCA_037131205.1 Actinomycetes bacterium
GAGGCCGCCATCGCTGGTCGCGAGGATAGTGCCGGCGTCGCCGACCGCCCAGCCGTGGAGGGCGTCGGGGAAGGAGACGGAGTAGAGGTACTCGCCGGTCGGCGAGGTCTGCGGGCTCCAGGAGCCGCCGCCGTCGGTGGTCGCGAGGATCGTGCCGGCGTTGCCGACCGCCCAGCCGCGCATGGCGCCGCTGAAGGCGACGCCCTCGAGCCACTCGCCGGTCGGCGAGGTCTGAGGGCTCCAGGGGGCGCCGCCGCCGGCGAGGATGGCGCCGTCCTCGCCGACCGCCCAGGCGTGGGTGGCGTCGCTGGCAGCCACGCCGAGCAGGCCGGCGCCGCTGCCTGAGGCCTGTGCGCCCCAGACGCCGCCGCCGCTTGAGGTGCCGAGGATGAGGCCGGCGGCGCCCACCGCCCAGCCGTGGGAGGCGTCGCCGAAGGCGACGCCGCTGAGGTCCGCACTGGTCCCCGAGGTCTGCTTGACCCAGCCGGCCTGTGTCGGCGTTGGCGTTGGCGTGGGGGTCGGCGTCGGTGAGGGCGTCGGTGAGGGCGTCGGTGAGGGCGTCGGGCCGCCGCTGGTGTAGGCGAGGATGGTGCCGCCCTCACCGACCGCCCATGCGTGGTTGGCGTCGGGGAAGGCGACGCCCCAGAGCGCCGCGCTGCTCCCCGAGCTCTGCGCGCTCCAGGTGGCGCCGCCGTTGGTGGTGACGAGGATGGCGCCGGCGGTGCCCACCACCCAGCCGTGGGCGGCGTCGATGAAGGCGACGTCGCGCAGCCACTCACCGCCCGCCGAGCTCTGCGCGCTCCAGGTGGCGCCGCCGTCAGTGGTGGTAAGGATGGCGCCGGCGTCGCCGGTCACCCAGCCATGAGAGGCGTCGCTGAAGGCGACTCCGTCGAAGAACCTGCTGCTCCCCGAGATCTGCTTGCTCCAGGTGGCGCCGCCGTTGGTGGTGGCGAGGATCGTGCCGTTTTGGCCCACCACCCATCCGTGGGTGGCGTCGATGAAGGCGACGTCCATGAGAGCGACGCCCAAGAGAGGACCGCCGCTCCCCGAGCTCTGCGGGCTCCAGGCGCCGCCGCCGTTCGTGGTGGTGAGGATGGCGCCGTCCCAGCCCACCGCCCAGCCGCGCGCGGCGTCGATGAAGGCGACGCCCCACAGCGTTGCGGTGGTCCCCGTGATCTGCTTGGTCCAGGTGGCGCCGCCGTTGGTGGTGGCGAGGATCGTGCCGAAGTCACCGACCGCCCAGCCGTGGGTGGCGTCGGTGAAGGTGACGCCCTTGAGCCACGAGGTGCTCCCCGAGATCTGCTTGCTCCAGGCGCCGCCGCCGTTGGTGGTGACGAGGATGGTGCCGGCCTCGCCGACCGCCCAGCCGTGGGTGGCGTCGATGAAGGCGACAGCTTCGAGGAATGCCGTGGTCCCCGAGGTCTGCTTGACCCAGCCGCCGCCGCCTGTGGGGATGAAGGCCGAGGCGGCGGCGGGCAGCGCCAGGACGACGCTGAGCAGGACGAGCGCCAGGCCGAGGAGCCTGGAGGTGCGCCGCCGGGCGGCCGGTCTGTGGGTGGGTGTCGCGGACTGCGGCATGTGGTACCTCCCCTGTGAAGGCGCGGCGCCGGGCGTCACGTCGTTCATGTGTCCGCGCCGGGCGCCGGTGCCCCACCGCGCGGCGTCCCCGCTCGCGGAAGGCCTGCGCCGCGGAAGCGCGAAGCCCCTGCTTCGCGGGTGCGAACCCTGTCGGTCTTGCCTACCCTACCCGGTGTACCGCCAGCGAATCTCCGGACATGGATCCTCCCCGCGCGGCGACCCTGCGAGCGTAGCATGCCGCGCCTCGCCGCGGGGCTGAGATGCCGTTTATCATCTCGGGCGGCCACGGCCGTGGCGGAGTGCCGCGGCAAGGGGCAGCGCCCTACCGCTTCACCTTGAAGCTCTTGCCGTTGCTCTTGCCCGCGGTGGTCGTCACCGTGACCTTGACCGTGCCGTACTTGGCCTTGGCCGGCACATTGCAGGTGATCTGCGTATCGCTCCAGGACGCGTAGACGGTGCAGCCCTTGCTGCCGAACTTCACCGAGCTCGTACCCTGCGCCGCACCGAAGCTCGTGCCGCTGATGGTGACGGTCACCCCGCGCTTGGCGGAGGGCGGCTTGAGCTTGACGATCTTCGGCGGCCCGCTCGGCGCCGGAGGAAGGCCGCCGGTGGTGGTGGCGAGGATGACGCCGGCGAGGGGGTAGCCCCCGCCCACCGCCCAGCCGTGGGTGGCGTCACTGAAGGCGACGCCGTAGAGGGGCGCTGTGGTCCCCGAGGCCTGCGCTCTCCAGGTGACACCACCGTCGCTGGTGACGAGAATGGCGCCGGCGGAGCCCACCGCCCAGCCGTGGGTGGCGTCGGTGAAGGAGACTGCTTTGAGGTAGGCGGTGCTCCCCGAGCTCTGCTTGCTCCAGGTGGCGCCGCCGTCGGTGGTGGCGAGGATGAGGCCGGCGTCGCCCACCACCCAGCCGTGGGTGGCGTCACTGAACGCGACGGCCACGAGCTCCTCACTGCTGCTCCCCGATCTCTGCGCGCTCCACGTGGCGCCGCCGTCCGTGGTGGCGAGGATGGCGCCCCAGCCGCCCACCGCCCAGGCGTGGGTGGCATCGCTGCAGGCGACACCGTTGAGCCACGTGGTGGTGCCTGAGATCTGCTCGCTCCAGGTGGCGCCGCCGTTGGTGGTGGCGAGGATGGTGCTGCCCACCGCCCAGCCGTGAGTGGCGTCGCTGAAGGCGACGGCGCTGAGGCCATTCGTGTTTGCCGAGACCTGCTCGCTCCAGGTGGCGCCGCCGCTCGTGGTGGCGAGGATGACGCCGTAGCTGCTCACCACCCAGCCGTGGGTAGCGTCGCTGAAGGCGACGGCGTCGAGGGGGGCGCTGCTCCCCGAGGTCTGGGCGACCCAGGTGGCGCCGCCGTCGGTGGTGGCGAGGATGACGCCGCCGAAGCCCACCGCCCAGCCGTGGGTGGCGTCGCTGAAGGCGACGGCGAGGAGGTGCTCGGCGGTCCCCGAGGTCTGCTTGACCCAGCCGCCGCCGCCTGTGGAGATGAAGGCCGAGG
>JBAXRL010000501.1:0-3070 GCA_037131205.1 Actinomycetes bacterium
CGGACGCGATCTCGCCGCGCCTGCGGTTCTCCTTCCGCCCGCCCCCGGCTGAGGCCGCGTACCCACGCAGTCTGCCCCGCGTGCTCATATGCATTGGGAAGCGCGGCCCCGATGATTGTCATAGACGAATGTTCTACGACGCGGACGCCTTCGGCGCCTGCGGTCCCGTTACCGCCCGGCTGGACTGCTCGCCCAGCCGGGCGGTCTCGGTTCCGGCCCGCCGCGGGCAAGGGCGCGTCAGCGCCCGAACCAACGGCGCCAGATGGCGCGCAGCCCGCCGCCCGAGGCGGCGGGCTCGTCGCCGGCGTCGCCTTCCTCGATGGCGTGGCTCTTCCAGGAGTGATCCTCGTGCACCTGGGCGCCGGCGCCGTCGTCCCTGGCGCCGTGAAGGGCCGAGGCCGAGAGCCTCGGCCCCGCGGCGCCCATGCCGACGGCGCCGCTGAGGTACGTGTCCTCCAGGAGGCGTTCCGACTTCTCGCCGGCCTCCCGGACCTTCTCGTTCTCTCGATACTCCTCGCTCACCGTACGCCTCCTCACCAGCCGCCTGACGGGAAGCTACCCGTGTCGGCCGCCTTCTCCACTTGCGCATGGAAGCCACGGTGTCGGGAGTCTGGCGGGATCGCGAACTGGCGACCGCCACGCTCGCAGACAGAGTGAAGCTCAAGTGGCTCGGCGCCGCTGCCGAAGAGTTGGAAGACCCCGTCTCGGGTCCGCCAAGGAGGACCCGGGCAACAATTCCGGTCAGACCACCACGAAGGGAGACGCTGTCATGGGAAGACTCGAAGGAAAGGTGGCGATCGTCACCGGCGGCGCCAGCGGCATCGGCGAGGCGTCGGTGCGACTCTTCGTGCGGGAGGGCTGCAAAGTGGTGGTCGCCGACCGCGACGTGGCCGCCGGCGAGCGTCTGGCCGAGGAGCTCGGCAGCGCGGCCCTCTTCCAGCCGACCGACGTGACCTCAGAGGCGGACGTCAAGGCCGCCGTGGACCGCGCCGTCGCGGCCTTCGGCCGCCTCGACTGCATGTTCAGCAACGCCGGCGTCTCCGGCGACCTGCGCCCGATCGAAGAGGTCACCGTCGAGGAGTACGAACGCCTGACCTCGGTCAACCTCAAGGGCGCCTTTCTGGGGATGAAGCATGCGGCGCCGGTGATGAAGCGGCAGAGGTCCGGCAGCATCATCACCACCTCGAGCATCGGCAGCCTGATGGCAGAGAACGCGCCGCACCTCTACTGCGCCGTGAAAGCCGCCGTGAACCACCTCACGCGCTGCGTCGCCAACGAGCTCGGCGGGAGCGGGGTGCGGGTGAACTCGCTGTGCCCGGGCGCGATCCTCACGCCCATCTTCACGCGCGATCGCGGGCTGTCCGAGACACAGGCGGCCGAGGCCATGACGCGGGCGGAGGAGGGCCTCTCCCAGTACCAGCCCATTCCGCGCGCCGGGCTTCCCGACGATATCGCCAAGGCCGCCCTCTGGCTGGCGAGCGACGACTCCTCGTTCGTCACAGGGGCGAACCTGGTGGTCGACGGCGGCAAGACGTGCGGCGAGAGCTGGGCGATGATGATCGCGCAGCAAGAGGCGATGTGACGCCTTTCGACGAGGAGGACAGACCAAGAAGACGCCAGGACCAAGAAGCCTGACGATGCCGACGCTCTTCCCCGCCAACCCCATCTGGGGTGACCAGCGGACCATCCACTATAGGGAGAACACGAGCTTTACGATCACCTTCGTGACGGAGAAGGCCGCCGTCGAGCCGTACATGCCGCCGGGCATCGTCGTCCCCGACGACCCGCTCGTCATGGTGACCTACTGCACGTGCCGCGGCATCAAGGAGATGGGCGGCACGGGCTACAACCTCGTGAGCGTCAGCGTCGCGGCCAGGTATGAGGGCGAGGTGGCCCACGTCGATGGCGACCTTTCGCTGGTCATCTGGGAGAACAAGTTCCCGCCGGTCGTGATGGGCCGGGAGTTTCTCGGGTACCCCAACCTGGTCATCGAGATCGACGACCCCCGGATGGGGGAGGACCGCTGGGGCTGGCCTTCTCCGAGAACGGCACGTGCTTCCTCGAGGCCGAGCTGTTCGACCTGCAGCGCCTCGGTGATGACGAGTGCCGGGCGCACACCGTGAGCTCGGTCTCCGACTTCGACAGCGGGGCACTGCACATGACCTACAAGGTCGTGCCCGGCCCCAACTACGACGACGAACCTGTGACCGCCCACGTGGTCGGCGCCGTGCACCGCGACGACTTCAAAGAAGCGTGGGCGTGCAGGGGCAGCCTGACCTGGCGCCCGGTGACGCCGCAGAGCTGCTTCCTCTGCTACGGGATCATCGAGGCGCTCTCGCTGCTGCCCATCGTGCGCTACGGCGACTGCCTGATCACCAAGGGTCCCCACGTCATCGAGATGGGCAACAGCCGCCGGCTGCGGTGAGAGCGGAAGCGCGCTGAGCGGCTGCGCCCACCGCGCCTTCTCCCACTTCTGCAGGTAGGCGACCTCGGCGAGCGTCTTGCCGGCGTCGATCTCGCCGCGCAGGCGGTTCTCCTTCTCGAGCACGTCCATGGCGCGGTTGGCGAGCTCCACGGCCTGCTCCCTGGGGAGCACCATGACGCCGTCGTCGTCGCCGACGATCCAGTCGCCGGGCTTCACCGCCTGCCCGGCGATGACGATCGGCACGCCGATCTCGCCGAAGCCCTTGGGCTCGCCGGCGTGGGCGCAGACCTTGCTGCTGAAGGCGGCGAAGCCGAGGCGCGCCTCGGCGGCCGCGCCGGGCGTCGCGAACAGGCCCGCCGTGGTCACCTCCGAGCGCCCCTCGACCCTGGCTCCTGCGATGCTCATGCTAAGATGCTCTGCACACGACTGCGAGGCGAGGCAGCGCAGCCGAGGGGACCAAGGGACGAGGAGGCGCCATGCTGTCGGACACTCATCCGTTTCCGCGCATTCTCAGGGAGCGCCGCAGGAGGTGGCGCCGCGCAGCCTTCGTGGGCGCCATCCTTCTCGTTGTGCTCGCGGCTGCGGCGCCCGCCATGGCCGACATCCCCGTCGGGACGAGCCCCCAGGCCGTGGCCGTGAACACCG
>JBAXRL010000502.1:0-3068 GCA_037131205.1 Actinomycetes bacterium
ATCCACGCCGCCAAGGGGCGCGAGTACGCCGCCGTCGCGATCCCCGACTACGACTGCGACGTCACGCGCTGGGAGGCCGCCGAGATCGAGGAGGAGCGGCGGGTCGTCTACGTCGGCGTCACTCGCGCCCGCGACTCGGCGCTCCTGACCGTCGACACGTCGCGACCCTACGTGCACCCGTTTCTGCGAGAGCTGGTGGAGCGCCCCGAGCTCGACGAGCACGAGTCGCTCAGCGCCTGGCTGCAAGAGGAGGAGCACCCCGACCTGCGCGCCCGCATCGCGGCGCGGATCGCAGAAGTGGAGACGCTGTTTCCCGAACTGTCGCCTGAGCGGGCGACGCCCGACACGCCCGCGGCGGCGGAGGGATGACGAGCCCCGGCCGCGGGCGGCCGGGTGAGCCACAGCGCCGCCCGGCACAGGGCGGCCGGGCGCCGATCAGCCCTTCGCGCCCTTCCCCGGCGGCGCCGGCTGGGGGCGCGTCACCGGCCCGTGCGGGCGCACGAAGTTCTGAGGGTTGATGGAGGTGCGCGAGCCGGCGAGCGTGATCGGGCTGTACACGCGGGCCGTGTCGTGGCCGCCGCAGGCGGGGCACACGGCCTTTTCGTCGCGCTCGGCGAGACTGGCGATGATCTCGAAGGTCTCACCGCAGGCGGTGCACCTGTACTCGTAGAGAGGCATGAGCACAGGCTAGCACGGGTGGCGCGCGCGGGCGACTCGCGGGTGAACGCGGCGCGGCGCGGGGTCGCGCCCTCTACGGGCGCGGCGCGGGGTCTCGCCCTCGCGGCGCGGCGCGCCTTCTCGCCCTCTACCGCCCCGGCGGCCTTTGCTGCCCCGACTGCAAGGCGATCATCCACTGCGGGTACGGCAGGTGCGGCGCGGTCGGCGCCCCCAGCTTCGCGAGCTCGTCGGGGGTCAGCTCGAGGTCGGCGGCCTTCAGGTTGTCCACGAGCTGCTCAGGGCTGCGTGCACCGAGGATCACCGAGGTGATGCCGACCTGCTGAAGCAGCCAGGCGAGGGCGACGCGCGCCATCGTGGCGCCGCGCGCATCGGCCACCTGTTCCAGCACCACCAGCGCTTGCTCGGCGTTGGGCGACACCTGCGGAAAGTCGAAGCTGTTGCGCCGGGCCACCTGCGGCTTACCGGCGCGGTACTTGCCCGACGCGTAGCCCCCGGCGAGCGGCGACCAGGTCAGCACGCCGAGGCCCTCCTCGCGGGCCATCGGCAGCAGCTCGACCTCGAGGTCGCGGGCGACCAGAGAGTAGTAGGCCTGCAGGCTCACGAACCCGGCCCAGCCGCGGCGCTCCGAGATGCCGAGCGCCTTGCTGATCTGCCAGGCGGCAAGGTTCGAGACGCCGATGTACAGCACCTTGCCCAGACGCACCAGGTCGTTCAGAGCTTCGAGGGTCTCCTCGATCGGCGTGTGGGGATCGATGCCGTGGATCTGATACAGGTCGATGTAGTCCACGCCCAGGCGGCGCAGGCTGCCATCGACGGACTCCATGACGTGCTTGCGCGACAGGCCCCTGTTGTTGATGTCGCCGGTCTCGGCGGTGGCGGCGTCGCTCATCGTGCCGCGCAGCTTGGTGGCCAGCACCAGGCTGTGCCGCGCGACGCCGGCCTTCTTCAGAGCGCGGCCGAGGATCTCCTCCGACTCGCCGCGCGAATAGACGTCGGCGGTGTCGAAAAAGTTGACGCCGGCGTCCAGCGCGGCGCGCACCAGCGGGTCGGCCTCCTCCTGCCCGAGCACGCCGATGCCCATCATGCCATGGCCGAACGTCATCGTGCCCAGGCACAGCTCCGACACGCGCAAGCCGCTGTTCCCAAGTCTGCGAAACTCCATCTCGTCACCCTTCTCCCTCGTGACCGCGGTCGCCCGGGTCGCCGGTCTTCACCTCGCGCGTGCCGCCTCGCCGGGCCACGTGGCCAGCGCACTGGCGATCAGGTGCTCGCAGGGGTGGTCCGCAGCCTCACCGCAGGTGCACGACCACTTGAGCTCCCCGTCGCTGACCCGGAACTCTGCCACATACACCTCGATGTCCTCGACGTGGGCGCGCAGATGATCCGCGTCGCGCTCCAGGATCTGCACGGAGCCGTGCTCGGCGGCGGACGCGCCCTGCAGGAACACGGCAGGCGGAGCCATGTCGAGCAGTGTCTTCTCGTCGAACCAGTCGTCGATGGCGGTCATGCCACTCCTTTCTCGCGCGTGAGCATTGTGCCTTGTGCCCGCGACTCCGTGAGGGCGAACCATGCGCCGGGCGGTCCCTGCGTTCAAGGAAGCCGGGTGGGGCTGCGCCCGCCCGGCCTCGTTCGAGCCCGTGCGTGACGCGACCGCGCGCCGCACCTGCGGCGGTCGCGCGGTCGCGCAGTCGCGCAGTCGCGCAATCGAGCGGCGCTGCGCAGGGTACCCGCCGCGCGGCGCTGCGCAGGCTACCCGCCGAGGAGAGACGACAAACCGCCGCTCGGCAAACCGCGGCTCGACAAACCGCCGCTCAGTACTTGGCGGGCGGCGGCGACGTGAATGCGGCGGTGAGCTTCTGGGTCGCCCTGCGCCTGCCGCACTTCGGGCAGACGGCTTTGGCCTCGCGCTCGTCCATGTGGCACGTGACCTCGAACTCGGTGCCGCACTTCTTGCAGGTGAACTCGTAGACGGCCATCGTGCCTCCCATCGTGACGCTTACAGAGGGGTGGTGCCTGCACCTGTCTGGTACCCACTGGCGCAGACTTCACGCCTTCGGCCTGTGGTAGGCTCGCGGCGCTCGCTCACGCAGCCCACGCCACTCAGTCACAGGAGGCGCCGTGACGCCGGCCGCGGACCGCCCCAGCCACGCGGGCGCCACTCTGGACACGATCTTCCGCCCGTGGCGACTCGGACCTCTCGAAGTCCCCAATCGCCTGGTGCGCAGCGCCACCGAAGAGGGACTCTCGACGGAGAAAGGCGCGCCCACCCAGAGGCTCATCGACCTCACCGCGGAGCTGGCGCGAGGCGGCGCCGGCCTGATCGTCGCCGGCAGCGCCTTCATCAGCCGCGAGGGCAGGGGCGCCACCAACGTCACGGGGCTCGACGACGA
>JBAXRL010000503.1:0-3065 GCA_037131205.1 Actinomycetes bacterium
ACATGGACGAGGCGCTCAAGGAGGCCAAGAAGCAGGCCCGTTTCGCGCCGACGCTGCCCGAGAAGCTTGAGCGTCAGGGTGCGGCGCGCAAGCTCGAAAAGAAGCGCGAAGAGGCCTGGCGCGCGTACGATGAGGCCAGCCGCGATATCGACCGGCAGAAGGATGAGCTGCTCGATGAGATCGGCCGGCGGCTGGAGCAGTCTGTCGAGGAGACGCCGCTGTTCACGATGCGGTGGCGGCTGCGCTGAAGATCGGGGGGCTCGGGTCGATGCGGCGCCTTGCGTCCATGGATGAGAGTGGGATTCTCTGCGGGTCGACCCAGCGCTTCTTCTCGCTCGGTATCACGAAGACGCAGATGTCCGGGTCATTCAGCGACGCGGCGCCTCGAGTCTTCGGGCGGCCTGTCTCCTGCGTTCCCGGGGCGGGGTCAGATTCCGAAGGCAGTCCGATATAGACAAGCTCGACCGCCGAGGATTGCCGCGAGGTCCGTGCGACCGTCGTGGTCGTTCCGTGAGAGTGGGGGGCAACCCGAGCGACGGGAACGGGCGAACGAGCGTCAGGCAACTTGAGGTGAACTCGCGCAGCCACGCGTCACCTTTGAGTTGGCGGAAGCCCTCCTGAGACCAGCACGGCCGCTTCAACGCCCAGCGCCTTCGCTAGCTTGTCGATTGTGACGAGTGTCACGTTACGGCGGCCAGCCTCCGCCTGGCTGATGTAAGTACGATCGAGACTGGCGAGTTCGCCCAGTCTCTCCTGCGAGAGTCCGCGCTCGAGTCGCACACTCCTGAGCCGCCGACCGAAGTCGACGCATGCATCTCGCTCTCCTGCCATCGCCCGAGTCTTCGGCGATGCTTACTTTGAGTCTACGGACTATGAGTCACGGTTCCGATAGAGTACTGCCTGTACGTGACCTATAGTCAGCAGGCAGGCGGGGCCGCTTTTGGGGTTCACAGCCTTGCCGGGGGAAGTCATCGCCGCGCGGTGCATGTCCGGCACGCGACGAGTACGTGCCGCTGCGCGGAGCGACGCGTGACGACTGAAGGATCCGACTTGCCCAACTCGTCCGAGAGGGATCAGCCCGAAAAGCTCGACCTTCGTTCCCTCGGCATCGCCGAGGAGCGCCAGCAGGAGATGCTGCGCCTCTTCCCAGAGGTGCGCACCGAGGGCGGGAAGCTCGATTTTGACCGCCTCAAACTGGCGCTCGGCGAAGCGGTCGACGTCGGCAAGGAGCGTTACGGCATGAGCTGGCCGGGCAAGGCCGACTGCTTCCGCACCATCCAGGCACCCAGCCTCGGCACCCTGCGTCCCTCCCCAGAAGAGAGCGTCGCCTTCGGCACCACTGAGAACCTCATCATCGAGGGCGACAACCTCGAGGTCCTCAAACTGCTGCAGAAGTCGTACCTCGGCAAGGTCAAGATGATCTACATCGACCCGCCCTACAACACCGGCAACGACTTCATCTACCCCGACAACTACACCGAGAGCCTGCAGACCTATCTCGAGTACACCGGGCAGGTTGATGACCAGGGCCACCGCTTCGGCACCAACACCGACACCGACGGGCGCTTCCACACGAAGTGGCTCAACATGATGTACCCGCGCCTGTACCTCGCGCGAAACCTGCTGCGCGAGGACGGATTCCTGGTCGTCAGCATCGATGACGGAGAGATCGTCAATCTGCGTGCCGTACTGAACGAGGTCTTCGGAGAAGAGAACTTCCTCGCCGATCTAGTCTGCGACAGGAATCGTAAGAACGATGCCAAGCTCTTCTCAGTCGGGCACGAGTACATGGTCGTATACGCACGAAGCAAGGGCTACTTGACCGAGACGGACGTACGCCTACGGGCTCCCAAGGAGGGCGTCGACGAAGTTCGAGAGGAGTACGAGCGGCTTCGCAAGTTGCATCACGATGATTGGAGTCTTGTGGCCGGGGGGCTGCGCGAGTACTTCGCGACCTTTGAGCAGGACGATCCTCGACGACCGTTGACCCGCTACTCGAAAGCTGATGAGCGAGGACCGTATCGGACGGATGGCGACCCCAGTTGGCCAGGTGGTGGTGGCCCCCGCTACACGGTCCTACACCCGACCACTCGCAAGCCATGCAAGCTGCCCAGTCGCGGATGGGTATGGGCGTCATTCGACCGGATGAAGACCGAGATTGACAAAGGCGATGTGGTCTTTGGCCCCGACGAGACTACTGTGCCAATGGTGCGTAGGAATCTCTTCGAGCGGGACGAGCAAGTGATGCGGAGTGTCACTTTCAGCTATGCCCAGAAGGCCGCTCAGGACTTCGCTCGCATATTCGACGGCAAGAAAGTGTTCGACAATCCCAAGAGCTACCTGGATCTGCAGCGTCTTGTTGAGTACCTTTCGTCCCCTGGCGACCTGGTGCTCGACTTCTTCGCTGGCTCTGGTACGACGGCGCACGCCGTCCTTCTGGCCAATCAGACATCATCTCCGCCGAGGCGATTCATCTGTGTTCAGCTGCCGGAGCCAGTTGCTGAGCGTGACGAAACCGGTCGCAATGCCCAAGCTATCGGATGCCACACCATCGCCGACATCACCAAGGAGCGCGTGCGGCGCGTCATCGCCAAGCTGGGCGACGAGGACGCGGGCAAGCTCGACCTGGACGGCGGCGCGGCGCCGGACCGCGGCTTCCGCGTGTTCAAGCTGGCGGAGTCCAACTTCAAGCCGTGGAACGCCCAGGTCGCGCACGACGCGCAGGCGCTCGAGGAGCAGCTCGACATGCACGTCGACCACGTGCGCGAGGGCCGCTCCAACGAGGATCTGCTCTACGAGATCCTCCTCAAGAGCGGCTTCCCGCTCACCACGCCGGTGGACGCCGTGCCGATGGCCGGCAAGACCGTGTACGCGGTCGCCGGCGGAGCGCTGTTCATCTGCCTGGAGCGCGAGCTGACGCTCGAAGTGATCCGCACCATGGCGGGCAGCCGGCCCGAGCGCGTGGTCTGCCTGGACGAGGGCTTCGCCGGCAACGACCAGCTCAAGGCCAACGCCGTGCAGATCTTCAAGACCAAGGGCGTCACGAGCTTCAAGACGGTGTGAGG
>JBAXRL010000504.1:0-3062 GCA_037131205.1 Actinomycetes bacterium
GGCTCACGCGAGCGCCTCGATGTAGGGCCGCATGACGCTCCCGACGCGGCACTGCCGAGCCAGTCCTTGGGGCGCTTCGGGATCCTTCTTGTCGATCGGCTCGTCGATGACCTCCGTCAACCAGCGCTCGCCGTTCGCGGTCGTTTTCGACTTCGACGAGACGCTCGTCCCCGACTCCACCTCGAAGCTGCTCCCGCGGCGTCGACCCCCACGAGCTCTGGACGAATCACGTCCGCCGACGGCTCGAGCAGGGCTTTGACCCAACGCTCGCCCACCTGGGCCTGATCCTCGACTACGTGGGCGCCGACCGCCCCTCGGCAGCCTCTCCAATCACGATCTGCGGGAGCTCGGCGCGACGCTCGACGCCGACTTCTTCCCTGGCCTGCCGCAGCTCTTCGACGACCTGCGCGCGGTCGCCGCCGCGTACAGCGACGTGTCGGTCGAGTTCCACATCGTCTCAGGTGGGCTGCTCGAGGTCGTGGCCGGCAGCCGGATGGCAGTGAATCGCGACGCCCCGGCGACGGGCGCCCGGTGCCCTTCACCGAGTTGCGCGGACCGACCGCGCGATCGGCGTGCACGCGCCCAAGTACGGCCCGAGCGACGAGCTCGGGTCGTTCCCGCGCATGGGGATCATGGTTTCTCAGGGCGCCTCACCCCTGCGTCCTCCTGGATCTCGGCCCACGAGCGTCGAGCGTCTCCTCGATCAAGAAGTCCGCGATCCAGGCCTTGACTCGTGTGGTACAGTGTCGTATAGGTACCAAAGTATTCAATGCTACTGCCGTCAGTCGCACACGAGGAAGCACAGTGGCCATCTCCCCCATCAAGGTCAGCGAGAGTACCAAGGAACAGTTACGTCTGGCGGCCGCCATCCTTGGCTGCAGCCAGTCGGAGCTCGTCAGCCGAGCCGTCTCCGAGTACGTGGATCGCCACGCGAACGAGCTTCGCGCCGGCATCGCCGGCGCCCGCAGAGCCCTTGCGCTCGGCGACGACGCCGCCATCGCCTATCTTGCGGGAGAAGACGCCGAGACGCTGACGCGCGTGAGCGGCGACGCTCCGCCCCGCTAGCCTGTTCGAGTCTCCCGCAGGCCGTAGCGTGCCACCTCAAACCACTCGAGAGCCCCCTCGGGCCACTCGCGCGTGAGCTCCCACAAGCCGGCGCCGGCCTCCTGCTCGGTCACCGCGAACACCATGTCCCTCAGGCGCACGGGGACGCCACGCCCCGCACCATCAACAAGGCTGACGGCCAGCCATATCTCCTCAAGCCCGCCGGTACTGCGAATCAGCATGCGCACGGGTACGCCGGCGTGTGCGCGACGCCGTGGGGGGCGAGCGCCGCGTGATAGGCCAGCACGGAGTCGGGCGCCGCCCTGCTCGCGAGCAGCAGCACGTTGGGCGTCCTGTCGCGAAACGCGCCGACGTTCGAGGCGTACAGGCCGCGGGCCAGCCGCCGCGCCTGGTCATGCTTGACGGCGTTGCGCAGGTTGGTCTCGCGGGTGCGCTCACTCACGCCCGGATCGATGGCGACCATGAGCTCGTCGAGGGTGAAGACCTCGCGGGCTTCGAGAAAGCGCAGGGTCATCGACGGCTTGGTGTTCATCGGCGCCTCGATACACGTAGAGATCTACGTCAGAGAGTCCCCATTCACGTGGTCCTGGAGCGAAGCCGGAGCCCGTGCGCCGCACAAGGATGCGCGGAGTGACGATCGTTCACGACGGAGCAGCTCGGCCACCGCTTCCATGCGGCCGAGCTTCTCCGCGTGCGTCCAGTGCATGACCTCTTCCCCGTCACGCTCGCGAAGCGCGGCCAGGAAGCCTGACGTGGTGGCCGCCTCCGGGGACGCCATGACCTGCCGCGCATGTGGCCGGGAAGGCTCGGGGGTGACAATCGCCGCGGAATGCTTGCCTCTCGGCGCCGGGCGGCTCTACTTCAAGCAGAGGTCGGGAACTGCGAAGCGGGTCCCGACCTTACCCTTTGGGGAGGATCACGAGCCCCGCTCCCCTGTACTCGCCATCTCGGCGCCTGAGCTTCTCGCGGACGATCTCGAAGTCCTCACGCGGTGGAAGCCCGGCGACGAAGCGACCGATGGGCGACACGACGAGGTCGGCCAGTCCGTACGCGGCCACATGCGCGTCCTTCTTGAGGGCGCAGGCGACGACCTTGTAGTCCAGCTCGCGCATGACGCGGTTTGGAGCGGCGTAGAACCGCGACATCTTCGAGCGCCTCGAACGCCCCCTACGTGCGCACGATGTCCGCGGTGCGCAGGGTCACGTCGGACGTTCCCAGCACGTCCGGCTTCAACCGCTCCGGCCGAGCCCTCGACCCCTCAGCGCGTTTGCGCGGCGATCAGTTCGCGCACCTTGGGCACGAGCGCATTGGGGATCTCCATGAAGGTCTGGCTCTGATCCTCGAAGGCGGCCTCGTCTTCGGCGACGGCCTCGTCCTCCGTTTGAGCCTCGTAGTGCGCCAGCACCTCGCGCACGCGATCCTCGTCCCAGCCTGATGGAAAGTTGCCTTGCTTCATCTCTATCATCTCCGACGGCGCCGCTTGCGGTACGCGATCAATGGTTTTCCGGTCAGCTCGCAGGCCGTGATCACGAATACGCTGTCCGCTCCGGCCTCCTGCACGTAGATCACGCGGAGGTAGCGCCCCGCTTCGGCCTGGCCGAGTGCCACGCGTGCGCCTCTCGGCCCCGGCCGGTCTTCACCCGGATGGCGCAGAACCTGCTCCACCTCGGCTTCGTCAACCCCATGATTCCACATGTGAGGCCGATCGGTGCCTGGGTCGATGTGGCACGCGAACCTGCACACCCCTTATACCGCTTCCCTCCGCGGGCATCAACGTCGGGCGCACGTCGGGCTGTCGAGGGCGATGCGCACGTCGATGCCCTTCTCTTCGAGCACCGCGCAGCACACCGACTCTCAGATGGAAACGACATGCCCCAGAGTAGCGGCACGCAGGCAGCCCGACGAGGCTCACGATAGGCGGGGCGCGTTGACGTTGGGGGTGTTCGCGGGGTCACAAACCCACGCGCCCGGGTCGCAGAGCCTCGCCCAGCGGAAGG
>JBAXRL010000505.1:0-3060 GCA_037131205.1 Actinomycetes bacterium
CAAGGATTCCTTAACTGTCGGGCCGCGCACGGCCGTTCGCAGGCTCGCTTGCCGGAGGGAAGATAAGGATTCGCCGGAATTCCTTATCTTCCCTCACAGTACTACCCCGCCGCGGCGGGCGCGTGGGCGGCCCCTCGCGGAAGACCAGGCCGCGGCCGCCGGATCGGCGCCGCCGGAGCCACGGCGCCTGAAGCGCGCGACGAGGCGCGCGGGCAAGCAGCCTGCGGCCGCTGAAGATGCAGGGCGGGAAGGCTGTCCTCCCCTCAGGAACCCGCCTTCCCTCTCCCCCCGGCAGCCGCGGGCCCGCGGACGGCCGGGCACGATGAGAAGGTTGGGGACGCGGCCTTCTCCACAGGGGCGGCGTCGCCGCCGCGGATGGCTGCCCGCGGGGAGCGCCGCCGGCTGGGCGGCGCCCGGCGGGAGCGCCATTCGTGGCTCACCGCCGCCTGAGCGACGGGGATGGTCATGTGGCGGATTTGCCTTCGGGGCGCGTCGACTGCTCGACATCCAGCAAGTCCTGGGGGCGCCCTGCCGCACGTTTTGCCGCGATGAGGTCTTGCCGGGCAATGAACGGCGCCAACAACCCGTCGAAGTCCACTTCCATACGTCTCGGCCAAGCTTCAGCGAAGACCGCACCAGGGATACCCATCAAGATGTCCACGCGTACCGGTGGCACACCCATCTGGTAGAAGTACCCTTCCTGGGCGAAATCGGCTGCGGTCAAATCCGCCAAAGGCGCGCCGAATTCGCGCAGGGCGCGATAGACGGCTGTGGCGTTGGTCGCGTCGGCGCTGATCCAGAGGTCCAGGTCTTTGGTGTAACGCGGCTCGGCGTACTGGATCAGCGCACAGCCGCCGATGACCAGATAGGTCCTTAACCTGGTTGGTGTTGAAAAGCCTCAACAGATCGCTGAAGTCGGAGTTGACGAACATCGCCGCCTTTGACCTTGTTGGCGTGGACGATCAGTTCCCAGGTGGCGTCAAAGCGCGCCTGGGCCGGTTGATCTTGCCAGAACCCGACATCGAATGACCGGTCAAGTTCGGTCAGTTTGCCGTATCGCTCGACGAATCCTGTTCTCATCGTTCGCTCTCTGCTGTCGTGGAGAAGTGCGTCGATCCATGGCGTTCTCGCCTAGCATAGTACGTCAACGGCGAGTCGCGCCCTCTTGCCGAGTGTCCACAGTGTTGCCTTGGCCTGCCAACGTTGGCGGGATAGCCTGCGAGCGAAACGAGCCAGGTCGATCCCGTTGGTAGTGGACGTAGATAGAGATCACGAATTCGGCGGCCGCGGACGGATCGTGTAGTTCCCGCCGTGGAACGCATCGCGCGTGAGGTTGACGGCGGCGCGAGCTCCTTGAGGCCCACCTGGATGGCGCGCCGCGAGACCCCGGTGGCGGCCGCCACGGCGGTCACGCCGCCGCGCCCCAGCTCCTTGGCCTCGGCGGCCGCGAAGAGCCGGCGCAGGCGCTCATCGAGCGCCCATCCCAGCAGTGCAAACCGTCTTCCCGCGGACTCGGCCTCCATGTCCGCGGTCTGGCGGAAGACGATGAATGGTCATAGTCATTCTCTTACAGCGACTGACGACGCGGCGGGCTTCGCTTGACGCCACGGACAGTCGCTCCCCCTGCAAGGGCTTCTGACGCCGGGCTTCGAGCGGGCCCGTTTCCCGGCCCGGCCGCCAGCCTGCCAGCGGGCCTCCTGGCAGCTACCCGGACCGGACTCACGCAGGCAGGCGACGACGAGCTTGTCGTTGTCGGTCCACCCCAAGGGCCTCGCCTCCAACTGTCTGGGCGCACACAAAAAGGGAAGATAAGGATTCCCAAACTGTCGGGTCGCGTACGGCCATTCGCAGGCTCGCTTCCCTCGCAGTACTACCCCCACGACGACAGCGCCCTCGACGACCACGCTCGCACCTGGTGGGAACGACTCGGCTTTCGGGCCTTCGCGCCAGATGACCCCGCCGACCAGCGAGATCGAGGCCACGCTGCGCCAGCTCGGGTAGCGGCAGAGCCGGAGCACGATCGGATGGGCGGCGCCCCAGCATCTCCGCGCCGCCGGCCTCCCGGCTGGTCGCCCTGTGCGTGGGATCAGGGTGCAAGCCCCACGAGCGCCAGGTCGGCGAGGGTATAATGAAGCCCTCGTCGGCGACGAACGCGGCGCTCAGGCTCGGCCGGACGGGCTCATCCCTCGCCCGCGGCGGAACCGAAGAAGGGACATCATGGAGACCAGGAGGTTCATCTACTACCAGGAGAGCGAGCTGATCGTGGGCTGGCTGGAAGAGTACCCGGACTACCGCACGCAGGGCGAGACTTTGGATGAGCTCAAGAAGAATCTCCAGGAGATCTACAACGAGCTCACCTCGGGGCAGATCCCTTGCGTGCACAAGGTCGGTGAGTTGAGCGTCGCGTGAAACGCTCCGAGCTCGTCCGCTCCCTGGGGTCGATGGGGTGCGTGCTCATCCGGCTCGGCGGCGATCATGACTGGTATCAGAACCCGTCGACCAAAGTCAGCCAGCCAGTACCTCGGCACAGGGAGATCGCCGACACACTGGCGAAGCACATTCTCAAGATGCTGCGATAGGCCGCACCTCGCGCGTGCGAACCTGACTCGAACGGCGCCTGCACCCCTCCAACCGCCACTTGCATCCCCTCGACACGACCCCGGCGGCCGGCCCCAGGTCCATCCGGGCGCGCGCTCTTCACGAAGACCATCTGCTTCACCGACACCGACACCGCGCGGATCGAGTGTTCGGACCCCGTCGCGGGCCGGTCACGCTCAAGCGGTCACCCCGCCGTCCACGACGAAGGTGCGGCCGCTGACGAAGCTCGCCTCGTCGGAGGCCAGAAAGGCGACCGTGGCGGCGAGCTCCTCCGGGCGGCCGATGCGTCTCAGCGGGTACGCCTCTTCCATACCGTCGGTGTAGGCGACGGGATCGGGCGCCGCGGCGATGGCGTTGGCCAGCATCGGCGTGTCGAAGACCGCCGGGCACACGCTGCACACGCGGACGCCGTCGGGGCCGTGGTCGATGGCCAAGGCGCGGGTCATCATCACCACGCCCGCC
>JBAXRL010000506.1:0-3055 GCA_037131205.1 Actinomycetes bacterium
CGCAACAGGGAGCACCCGGATTCTCCGCTGCCCTGCGCCCGCTGTCGCGGCAAAGGGGTGGTCGCGCCGACAGGAGCATGACGGATTCCCGCAGGGAGTGATCGCAGGTTCGCGTGTGAAGTACTGACAGGTTCGAGGATGGAGGACGGAGAGTTGCCAGCAGGAGCAGAGTCAGAGAAGTCGCTGAGCCGACGTGTGGCCGAAGCGGCGCCCAAGGACGCGGGACGCGGCCTGGCGCGGCTCGACCCACAGGATCTGGAGCAGTTGGGAGTCGGTATCGGCGACGTGGTCGAGGTCGCGGGACAGCGCACCACGGTCGCTCGGGCTATGCCCACCTACGCGGAGTCGCGCGGCCGCGGAGTGGTGCAGATCGACGGCATCCTCCGCGCCAACGCGGGCGCCGGGCTGGACGAGCAGGTCACCGTGCGGCCGGCTGTGGTGCAGCCGGCGCGCGCGATCCTGCTGGCGCCAGTGGAGAGGAGCCGTCCGCTGGCCGGCGCCCAGGCCGGGTACCTGGCCAAGCTCCTCGACGGCATCCCGGTGGTCGCCGGCGACCGCGTGCGCGTCAATCTCATCGGCACGCGCATGCAGAACTACACGGTGGTCCAGACGACGCCCAGCGGCCCGGTGCTCATCGGTACCTCCACAAAGGTCCGTACCGAGGGCGAGGCCAAGGGCGAGGCCGGCGCCGGCGCCCCCATCACCTACGAGGACATCGGCGGCCTGCACCGCGAGACGCAGCGCATCCGCGAGATGATCGAGCTGCCGCTCAAGTACCCGGAGGTCTTCGACCGTCTCGGCATCGACCCGCCCAAGGGCGTGCTGCTTCACGGGCCGCCCGGCACCGGCAAGACCCTCATCGCCCGCGCCGTGGCCGCAGAGACCAGCGCCCACTTCGTGCACATCAACGGCCCCGAGGTCATCGACAAGTGGTACGGGTCGAGCGAGGCGCGGCTGCGCGAGATCTTCGACGAAGCCGAGCGCAACGCGCCGTCCATCATCTTCATCGACGAGATCGACGCCCTGGCCCCGAAACGCGAGGAGATGAGCGGCGACCGTCAGGTCGAACGGCGCGTCGTGGCGCAGCTCTTGGCCATCATGGACGGGCTCGAGTCGCGCGGCCAGGTCATCGTGGTGGCCGCCACCAACATCCCCAACACCCTCGACCCGGCGCTGCGCCGTCCCGGGCGCTTCGACCGCGAGATCGAGATCGGCGCCCCCGACAAAAGGGGCCGCGTCGAGATCCTCGAGATCCACAGCCGCGGCATGCCGCTGGCCGACGATGTCGATCTCGACAAGCTGGCGACCAGCACCCACGGCTTCGTGGGCGCCGATCTGGCCGCGCTCTGCCGCGAAGCGGCCATGGGCACGCTGCGCCGCTTTCTGCCCGACGTGGACTTCTCGCAGTCCAACATCCCCTACGAGAGGCTCGAGGAGCTCGAGGTCTCGGCCGACGACTTCATGAGCGCTCTGGGCGAGGTGGAGCCCTCGGCCATCCGCGAGGTGTTCACCGAGACCCCCGACGTCACGTGGGACGACGTCGGCGGGCTGCAGGACGTCAAGCGCATGCTCATCGAGGCGGTCGAGTGGCCGCTCACGTGGGCGCCGCTGTATGAGCGCGCGGGCATCCGCCCGGCCCGCGGCATCATGATGTACGGCGCCCCCGGCACCGGCAAGACCCTGCTGGCCAAGGCGCTGGCTCGCGAGAGCGAGGTCAACTTCATCTCGGTCAAGGGTCCGCAGCTCCTCAGCATGTGGGTCGGGGAGTCGGAGCGCGGCGTGCGCGAGGTGTTTCGCAAGGCGCGCCAGGTGGCGCCCTGCATCGTGTTCTTCGACGAGATCGACGCCCTCACCCCTCACCGCGGTGGCGGTGAGGGCGCGGCCGTCGAGCGCGTTGTGAGCCAGTTCCTCACCGAGCTCGACGGCATCGAGACCCTCAAGGGAGTGGTGGTGCTCGGCGCCACCAACCGCATCGACATGCTCGACCCGGCGCTGCTGCGCCCCGGCCGCTTCGACATCAAGGTGGAGCTGCCGGTGCCCGACCGCGAGGCCTGCCTGGCGATCTTCCGCGTCCATACGCGCAAGATGCCTCTCGCCGACGACGTCGATGTGGAGGCTCTGGCGGCGGCCAGCGAAGGCTTTGTGGGGGCCGACATCGAGGGCCTCTGCCGCACCGCGGCCACCCTGGCCATGCGTGAGTTCCTCGAGCAGCCCGACGCCGCCGTCGAGACGTTCTTCGTCTCCCGGCGGCACTTCGACCAAGCACTCGCGAACGACTGAAGGAGGCCCGACGAGTGGGCGCCACCTACGTATACGGCATCATCTCGAGCGACCAGCGCCTGAGCCTGCCCGGGGCCGGGGTCGCGGCTCAGCCCGGCGGCATCCACACTGTGCCGTACGACGGCATCGCGGCCGTGGTGGGGCCCAGCGATGTGGACGACTACCAGGGCCTCGCCCGCGAGGATCTCGTCAAGGTGCTCCTCGAGCATCAGCGCGTCGTGGAAGAGGTGATGGCGGCCTACCCCGTGCTGCCCGCGAGGTTCGGCACGGTGCTGGCCGATGAGGCCCGCGTGATCGACCTGCTGACCCGCGGCCACGACCTCTTCGCCGCCGCGCTCGAGCGTCTGGCGGCGTGCGTGCAGATGGAGGTCGTGGTGCAGTGGGACCTCGAGAAGGTGTTCGCCGAGCTGGGCGGCGACGAGCGCATCGCGCAGGTGCGCGCCGCCGCCGCGGCGGCCCCCGCGGCCGACGCCGAGGCGCTGCGCATCGTGCTCGGGCAAACGGTGCAGACGCTGCTCGAAGAGCGCCGCGCGGCCCTCAAGGACCGTCTGCTGCCGCGCCTGCGGGAGGTGGGCCGGGAGGTACACGTCAACCCCGGCATGGACGACACGATGATCCTCAACCTGGCGCTGCTCGTCGATGCAGAGGGCCGTGCGCGGCTCGACGCGCTGCTGCCCGAGCTGGACGCGGAGCTCGAGGGCAGCCTCGACTTTCGCTGCGTGGGCCCGCTGCCGCCCTACACCTTCGCCACGCTGGACGTCGAGGCGCCGCGCTT
>JBAXRL010000507.1:0-3049 GCA_037131205.1 Actinomycetes bacterium
CGATCACCAACTACGGCCTCGTGATCGCCTTCAGCCTGGGGATCTTCGAGCGCGCGCTGCAGCCCTTCCCGGCCGCGCTCGAGGCCATGCGGGCCGCGCAGGCGCGGCGCGCCGGGCACGCACCGGCGGAGCCGGTGACCGCCGGCCTGCCCCCGGACGCGGCCGTCGACGACCTCTGCTGATGGCCGGGCGGCCGCAGGCAGCCCCGGCGCTCGGCGTCGCCGACGCGCTCACCCGCGACGCCGTCGAACACTGGCTGCGCGAGACCGATGAGGCGCGGCTCGAGACCCTGTGGGCGGCGGCCGACGAGGCGCGCTGCCGCTACGTCGGCGACGCCGTCCACCTGCGCGGCCTCGTCGAGGTCAGCAACTACTGCGTGCGCGGCTGCACCTACTGCGGCATCCGCGCCGCCAACCGCGGCGTGGAGCGTTACCGCCTGTCCGCCGACGTCATCCTCGAGTGCGCCCGCAAAGCCGAGGCCTTCGGCTACGGCACGCTGGTGATGCAGTCGGGCGAAGACTACGGCATCGAGACGCAGTGGCTGGCCGGCGTCCTGCGGCGAATCCGTTCCGAGACCGGCCTCGCGGCCATCACGCTGAGCCTCGGCGAGCGCCCCGATGACGACCTCGCCGCCTGGCGGGAGGCCGGCGCCGACCGCTACCTGCTGCGCTTCGAGACCTCGGACGACGCGCTGTACCGTCACATCCATCCGGACCTGCCGGGCAAGGTCAGCGACCGCATGGCCATCCTGCGCCGCCTGCGGGAGCTGGGCTACGAGGCCGGCACCGGCATCATGGTGGGCATCCCCGGGCAGACCCACGCGAGCATCGCCGCCGATATCGAGCTGTTCCGCGGCATGGACATGGACATGATCGGCGTCGGCCCGTACCTGCCCCACCCCGCCACACCGCTGGGCCAGGAGTTCGCGCGACGGCAGGCCGAAGATGACTGGCCGGACGACCAGGCGCCCAACAGCGAGCTGATGACCTGCAAGGTGCTCGCCCTCACGCGCCTGGCGCGCCCCGACGCCAACCTGCCGGCGACCACGGCGCTCTCGCTGGCGAACAAAGCCGGCGGCCGCGCTCACGGCCTGCGGCGCGGCGCCAACGTGGTGATGCCCAACCTCACGCCGCCGCGCGAGCGCGAGATGTACGAGATCTACCCCGAAAAGGCCGCCGTACACGAGACCGCGGAGGCCATCAACGACAGCATCATGGCCCTGCTCGCCGCCCTGGGGCGGACCGTCGGCGCCGGCGCCGGCGAACGCCGGCGCGCCTGACGAAGCGCGGGTTCCGGCGTCGGGCGCGGCGGCGTCCGAAACGCCGAAGGGCCGGGGGCGCGACGCGCCCCCGGCCCTTACCGTCGTCCCTTTGCTTGCGACTCCCGGCTACTGCATCACGGGGAGCCTGTAGGCGCGCCCATCGACCGGCGCCGCGAGCGGGATACCCATGGTCCGCAGCACGGTCGGCATCACATCGACGAGCCGCATCCGCGAGTTGTCCACGGTGCTCAGCATGCTCGGGCTGTACATGATCATCGGGATACGCTGCACGTCCTTCTGGGCGCCGCCGTGGTCGCCGTAGACGCCGTAGCTGGTCTTGTCGGCGAGCAGCCCGACCACGTCGGCCGAGCCGTCGAACGCCATCGTGTTGACAAGCTCCTGCCCGTGCAGCAGCCACCACATCAACTCGGAGGCGTTCATCCTGGTGCTCGTCACGCCGCGATTCAGCACGTAGCGGTTGCCGTCCTCGCTCTTTACATAGGTCGCGATCACGCCGGGCAAGGTAGCCATCGCCCCGGCCGCCTCGACCTTCATGGCCCACGACTGGTCGATGAGCCACGTCTCGATAGCCGTCGACTGGTAGCTGTAGGCGACGTTGTCGGTGGCGTTGAGCGGCCCCAGCACGGCCTCGTTGTTGGCTCCCGGCCGGCCGTACGTGGTGTTGGCGGCCATGCTGTTCGGGTCGTAGTACCAACTCAGATTGCCGCCGCCGGCCGCGTCCACATAGGGCGCCGTCTCGGCGTACGTCGACCCATGGTCACCGAGCACCACGATCAGCGTCTCGTCCAACTGGCCAAGGTCCCTGAGCGCCTGGATCACCCTGCCAAGCTGGTCGTCGGCGTTCTTGGCGATGAAGGTCATGTGGACCTGGTTGTTCGGCGAGCTGGGATCCCAGAACGTGTCGACCGCGCCGCCGCCCCACATGTGCCCGATCTTGTCGATGCCGCTGAAGTTGAGGTGGATGGCCGACCAGTTCCTCTCATTCTCCATCACCTTGATGGCGGCGTCGGCCACCCAGGCGTCGCCGCTCAGATGGTCCTCATACGGGCCGGGCGCATAGCGGCCGTCCTCGGGGTAGAGCCACGCGGGCTCGTCGACCTTGGTGCCGTACGTGTCGCCGGCGTTGCCCGAACTGATCTTGAAGCGATTGTCGTCGGCGATGTACCACGGAACGTTGCCATCGGGGCCGCGATACTTGCCTGTCCACGGGAGGTAGGGAGGCGGCGTGTTCTTCGTGCTCCCCATGAACGCCCAGTAGTCGGAGCTCGACGCGGCCGTCGAGTTGACCTGATACTTCTTCTGACCGAAGTTGGCGACGATGCTGTCGGGGTAGGCCTCGTGCATGTAGTCGCCGAGCTTCGGGTAGCCCTCGTTTTCGATCAGGGCGACGTACTGATTGTAGGAGAGGTCGCCGACGGTCACGATGGCCCCGGCCCCGTAGCCGAGCACGTTGTCGGTGTCGCGCAGGACCTCGTCGGACCAGCCCATGTGCTTGGGGAACAGGCCGCTCATCATCACGTTGTGGCTGACGACTGTCTCGGACGCCATGTCGCCGACGTAGGCGTTGGCGAAGTCGACTCCCTCTTCCTGCAGCCACAGGACGTTCGTCATGTCGAACTGCTCGGCGTACCCCGGCTGCATCTGGTCCATCACGACGATGAGCACGCGCGACGGCGTCTCCGCCAACGCCGCCCCGGCCGCGACCAGCGGCGCCAGGAGGCAGACGAGGGCGAACAGAAGCCCCTTTCGCAAGGTCATCATACGGTC
>JBAXRL010000508.1:0-3044 GCA_037131205.1 Actinomycetes bacterium
GTGGCGGCGACGGCCGTCGCCGCCCACGAGGTGGGGCACGCCATCCAGCACGCCAAGGCCTACGTGCCCATGACGATGCGCTCCGCCGTCTGGCCGCTCGCGGCCTTCGGCTCGCAGGCGTGGTTCTTCCTGCTCATCGCCGGCGTCATCTTGCAATTCACGGGACTCATCACGATCGCGCTGATCGTCTTCGGCTTCGCCGTGCTCTTCCAGTTCGTGACGCTGCCCGTCGAGTTCAACGCCTCGCGCCGCGCCGCCGCGCAGCTCAGAGACCTGGGGCTGGTGAACGACGCGGAGGCGGCCGGCGTGCGCCAGACGCTCACGGCCGCCGCCATGACCTACGTGGCCGGCGCTCTGGCCTCGGTCGCCCAGTTGCTCTACTTTCTGGCGATCTTCGGCGGCGGCCGCGACTGACGCGGCGACCGGGCGCCGGACCCCACGGGCCCCGGCGGTCAGGGCTCCGGCACGAAGGCCGGGGTGATCTCGGCGGCGAGCTCGGCGCGGCGGCCCACCACGATCACACTCACCGCCTTGCGCGGGACGAGGCTGCCACCCGCGTAGCTCAGGGTGCCCGTGACGCCGTCGAAGCCGCGCGTCCGCAGCAGCGCGTCGCGCACCTTCGTGGGGTCCGTGGACTGTGCCCGCAAGATCGCCTCGGCGACCAGGTTGACGGCATCGAAGCCGAGGCCGGCGAAGGCGTTTTCGGGGGGCCGGCCGTAAGCCCAGCGGTACCAGGTGGTGAAGCGGCGCATGGCGCGGGTGCTGTGCGCCAGGCCGAAGGCGGCGTGGGTGGTGAAGTACACGCCGCCGCCGGTCTCCCGGGCAGCCGCGATGAGCTCCGGGCTGTCGAAGCTGTCGCCGCCCATGATGGGCTGGCCGTAGCCGGCGGCGCGCAGCTTGCGCACCAGCGGCCCGGCGTCGTCGGGGCCCGCGGCGACGAACAGCAGCTGCGCCGCCGGAGTCGCGCCGCTCTCGCCGCCGCCGCCCTCGTCGCCGCTCTGACCGCCGAGCGGAGCCAGCAGCTTGGCGATGTCGCGGGCTCCGGAGTGGAAGCCGGCGCGCAGGATCACCGTGCCGCCCTGGGCGCTGAAGCTCTGCCCGAAGTAGCGCTGCAGCAGGCGCGTGTAGTCCATGTCCCTGTCGAAGAGGATGGCGGCGGTGCGCGCGCCGAGCCGATCGGCGGCGTACTCGGCGCCGGCCGCCGCCTGCACGTTGTCGCCGAAGCAGGCGAGGAAGAGCCAGTCGGGCACTTGGGCGGGCAGCAGGGGAGAGGTGGCGCCGCTGGTGACGAAGGGGATTCCGGCCGCCGCCGCCACCGGCGCGGCCGCCAGCACCTGGTCGGTGTCGCTGAGGCCGATCATCGCCGTCACCTTGAGAGCGGCCAGGTTCTCCGCGCCCAGACGGACGAGCGCGGGGTCGGTCTGGCCGTCGCGCTCCAGCAGCTCCACGCGGCGGCCGAGCAGGCCGCCGGCGGTATTGATGCGGTCGACGGCCAGGCGCGCGCCGTCCAGCGACGGGCCGTCCAGCGAGGCCTGCGCGCCCGTGAGGTTGTAGATGGCGCCGATGTGGATCGGCTCCGGGCTGTGGCGCTGAATCACAATCTGGGCGCCGCCACAGGCCGCGAGGCCGGCGGCAAGAGCCGCCGCGACCGTCGCGGCCGCCGCGGCGCGGAGGCTGATCGTGCGTCTCACACGGGTCCTTTGCCCGACAACGAAACGTCACCATGGTAGTCCAGAGTCGCGGCCGCTTCATCCCGGGCGCTCCGACGGTCTCTTGCGCGTGGCCGGTCGAGGCGTCACCTGCGATAGGATGACGCGCGTCAGGCGTCCGGCCGGGGAGTCGCGTGCAACAGCCGCAGAGGTCGTGGGAGGCGCTCGCGGCGCACGAGCGCCGCTACGACCTCTTTCTGCTCATCGTCTCGCTCGCCTACGTGAGCCTCGTGTTCGTCGAGCTGCTGCCCGGCGAGCAGGTCGGCTGGGCGCTCGTCAGCGTCGACGCCGCGTTCTGGAGCGTCTTCCTCGTCGACTACGTGTGGCGGGTGGTCTTTCTCGCGCCGGACCGCCGGGCCTACGCGCGCCGGCCTTTGTGCCTCCTCGATCTGGCCATCGTCGTCACCGGCCCGGTGCTCTTTCTCCTGACCAGCGGGCTCGTCGTGGTCGGTCGGATCGTCCGCACCACGGCGCAGACCATCAGGCTCCTGCGCGTGGGCGTGCAGGCGGCGCGTTTCATCGGCAGCTCGCGGCGCGTCTTCGTGCTCCAGGCGTATCGTTGGGTGATCCCGACGGCCGTTCTGCTCACGTTCTTCCTCTCGGTGTGGACCTGGCGCTTCGAAGCCATCCACGCGGACACGAATATCCACAACTGGAACGACGCCCTGTGGTACTCGATGGCCACGGTCATGACGGTCGGGTACGGCGACCTCGTGCCCGTCACGCCGCAGGGGAGGATCGCCGGGGTGCTGCTCATGATCGTCGGCATCAGTCTCTTCAGCTGGGTGACGGCCACCCTGGCCTCGTTCCTGATGCAGAGGCGCGAGGAGCCCGAGGAGCGGGATCTGTTCGCGGCGCTCGAGCAGGTGACGGCGCGCCTGGCCGCCATCGAGGCGCGCCTCGGGCTGCCCGCCGGTCAGGCCGCGGACGCGCCGGAGCCGGCGCCGCCGGCCGGCCCGCGGACGCGCCGGCGCCGCCCGCCGGCCGGCCCGGCGCCGCAAGAGCTCGATCTGAACGGAGTGGCCCGAGCGGAGGAGGAAGTGAAGGGACCGTCCTGACTATGGCTGGGCGTCGCCTTTCGCGGCGGCGAGGATAGCGCCGCCGGCGCCCACCGCCCAGCCGTGGGTGGCATCGACGAAGGCGACATCGACGAGGCTCGCGGTCGCGGTGGTCCCCGGGCTCTGCGCGCTCCAGGTGGCGCCGCCGTCCGTGGTGACGAGGATGACGGTCTTCTCCCACAACGAGTCGTAGCCCACCGCCCAGCCGTGGGTGGCGTCGCTGAAGGCGACGCCCCAGAGGCGCGCGCCGCTCCCCGAGCTTTGCTTGCTCCAGGTG
>JBAXRL010000509.1:0-3042 GCA_037131205.1 Actinomycetes bacterium
CCGGTGGCGCTCCGCCTGCCGGCGGAGGCCCTCCGGGCGGCGGAGCCGGCGGAGCCTCGGGCGGTCCTCCCGGCACGTCGTCGGGACCGCAGGTCCTCGGCGCGGCCACCGGCCTCGGCATCCACAAGGCCGAGGGCGTGTGGCCGGCCGATCTGACCGGCGCCGGCGGCGTGCCCGGTCTGTGGGCGGCCGGCGATGCGCTGGCCTCCATGCTCTGCGGCGCGAGCTACGCGGGCGTCGGCCTCTCGAGCTCCGGGTCGGCCGTCCAGGGCGCGCGCGCCGGAGAGGCGGCTGCGGCGTTCGCCGCCGACGCCGCCGCGCCAGCGCTCTCCGCCGCCGCCCTTGCCGAGGCTCGCGGCGCCGTGCTCGCTCCCCGCACCCGCGAGAGCGGGTTCTCGCCCAACTGGGTGCTCCAGCTGCTGCAGAACACCATGTTTCCCTACTACGTGCTCTACGTGAAGAAACCGGACCGCCTCCAGCCGGCCCTCGACCAGGTCATGTTTCTGCAGGAGCACATGGTGCCACTGCTGGTCGCCTCCGACGTCCACGAGCTGAAGCTGGCCCACGAGACCGCGAGCATGCTGCTCAACGCCGAGATGAAGCTGCGCGCTTCGCTGTTCCGCACCGAGAGCCGGGGCACGCACTACCGCGAGGACCACCCGGCGCGCGACGACAAGAACTGGCTGGCCTGGGTGCTCCTTCAGCGCCGCGCCGACGGAGGCATGGGGCTGCGTAAGCAGGCGATCCCGGAGGCCTGGAAGCCCGACCAGAGCACGCCCTACGAGACCCGCTACCCGCAGCGCTTCCCGGACGAGCTGGCCTTTCTCGGGCTCGAGTAGAGAGGAGGATGACCCATGGCCATCCAACAAGTCGACCAGCGCCGCTGCATCGGCTGCAGGACGTGCGTGGTCACCTGCCCGACCGATGTGTTCCGCCTCGATACGGCGACCAAGCGCGCGCTCGCCGCGTATCCGAGCGAGTGCCAGATCTGCCACATGTGCGAGAACTACTGTCCTGTCGGCGCAATCACGATCACCTCCGACAAGGCGATGCCGATCGTCACGTGCTGGGCGTAGACGTAGGGGGGCGGGGCCGGGCCTCGCGGCCCGCGGGCCGGAGGCCCCGGCCCGCCCCCGATCTGGATCACGTTGGCGCGGGCCCTGACCACTGCGGTACTGTCGCGGTGAGAAGGGAGGCGACATGAAACGAAGAATGCCGCGAGCAGTGAAGATCGTCCTGTGGGTCCTCCTGGGCTTGGCCCTGCTGCTGGTGGCTGTCGCGAGCGCCGTCGTCCTCGTCTACGAAAGCAGGACCGTGAAGGTGCCGGCCGTCGAGCGCGCACTGGCGACAGCAGGGTCCTACGCGATCGTCGGCACCGGCCAGCTGACGTTCTGGAACAGTGCCGGCGAAGAGATCAGCGCGCCCGCCAAGGGCGCGCCTTTCTACGGCCAGGATGCGCAGTTCCCGGGTACCACGCCGAGCTACAAGGACAACGGCGACAGAACGATCAGCGACCAGGTGACGGGGCTGATGTGGACGCAATCCCCCGACGTCAACGGTGACGGGACGATCGACGCATCCGACAAGCTCACGCTGGGCCAGGCCATCGAGCGCGCCGGCACCTTGCGGGTGGGTGGCTACAGCGACTGGCGGCTGCCGACCATCAAGGAGCAGTACTCGCTGATCGACTTCAACGGTGTCGATCCCAAGCTCACCGATACGGACACGGCGAGCATGACGCCCTTCATCGACACGAAGTACTTCACGTTCGGCTACGGCGACATCGGCGCCGGCGATCGCATCATCGACGCACAGATGGCCACGTCGACGCTGTACGTCGGCAAGACCTTCATCTTCCTTCAGACGATGTTCGGTACGAACTTCATCGACGGCCGCATCAAGGGGTACCCGCCGGCCATCGGCATGGGTTCGTTCGCGGAGAAGACCTTCTACGCCTACTACGTCCGTGGGAATCCTGCTTACGGAGTCAACAGCTTCACGGACAACGCCGACGGCACGGTCACGGACACGGCGACCAAGCTGATGTGGTCCCAGGCCGGCAGCGGCAGCGGCATGGACTGGGAGCACGCACTCGCCTGGGCACAGCAGAAGAACGCCGAGGACTACCTCGGCCACGACGACTGGCGCGTGCCGAGCATCAAGGAGCTGCAGAGCATCGTGGACTACTCCCGCTCCCCCGCGACCACCGACTCGCCCGCCATCGACCCGGTATTCCAGACTACCAGGATCACCAATGAGGATGGGCAGGACGACTACCCCTACTTCTGGTCGTCCACGACCCATCTGGCCCAAGGGGGCGGCGGGCCGACGAAGGCCGCCGGGACTCCGGCCCCGAGCGCCTCCGGAGCTCCGGCCCCGAATGCATCCGCAACCCAGACTCCCAGCGGCGAACAAGCGGCCTACATCTCCTTCGGACGGGGGATGGGCAAGATGTTCGGCTTGTGGATGGACGTCCACGGCGCCGGGTGCCAGCGCAGCGACCCCAAGAGCGGCAGCGCCTCCGACTACCCCGACGGATTCGGGCCGCAAGGAGACGCGCGGCGGATCGACAACTTCGTGAGGCTGGTACGAGGCGCGGAGTAGACCGTCCTGGTCTCGGCTCTCGAGAGTCGAGCGCCTCCGAGCTCCATCGATGCGTGTTCGTGCTGGTGAGCCCACGAGAGCTCCTGCCTCGCCAGCGCTCTCACCATCGCTTCCGGCGAGGAGATGCTGCGGCGAAGAGATGCCGATCCTCACCTGCCGACGGCAGGAGCCGGCGGACCGCTGACCCGGGACGCGAAGGAGGGGCCGGGCCTCTCGGCCCGGCCCCTCCGGTCTGCTCCGCGGGGGCGCCGCCCGGCGCCGGGCGGCGCGGCTCGCCTCGCCTCAGGCCTTCCAGACCGCGATGTCGCCGACGTTGACGTCCTTCGCGGCGTCCACCGGCCCCATCTTCTGCGGCAGGTAGCCCTCCTTCTCGACGAGGATCGTGTACTCGCCGGGCTCCACGTCGCGCAGCCAGAAGTCGCCGTAGCTGTCGGTGAC
>JBAXRL010000510.1:0-3040 GCA_037131205.1 Actinomycetes bacterium
CCCACGTAGCTGGGCTACGAGGGAACCGTCTCGTGACCACCCCGCTCGGTCCACGAGCGCCCCGCACGCACATCCCTGGCGGGATAGGCCCTTACCGGCGCCTGAGCGAAGGGGATGGTCATGTCGCCCGATATGATTGTCGGCAGCACGTGGAGGGCAGGAGGACGGCATGACAACCATCTGGGACGAGCGGCGCGAGTCAATCGACCACGACACGCTGCGGGCGCTGCAGCTCGAGCGCCTGCAGGGCATGCTCGCGCGGCTCTACGAACGCGTCCCGCACAGCCGCGCGAAGCTCGACGACGTCGGCTTCGCGCCCGGCGACCTCACGAGCCTCGACGACCTGCGCGCCCTGCCCTTCACCGGGAAGACCGACTTTCGCGACACCTACCCGTGCGGGCTGTTCGCGGTACCCATGGACGAGGTCGTCGAGATCCATTCCTCGTCGGGGACCACGGGCAAGCCCGTGGTCTGCGGCTTCACGAGGGCCGATCTCGGCATGTGGGCCGAGCTGGTCTGCCGCGTCGCCGTGGCCGCCGGGGTGCGGCAGGGCGACGTCGCCCAGGTGGCCTTCGGCTACGGCCTGTTCAGCGGCGGCTTCGGGCTGCACTACGGCCTGCAGCGCGCCGGCGCCGCCGTGCTGCCCGTCGGGACCGGCGACACGTCCCGCCAGCTCCAGCTCATGCGGGACTTCGGCGCCACCGTGCTCGTCGCCACGCCCTCGTACGCGCTCTACCTCGGCGAGGTCATCCAGAAGCAGGGCATCCCGCCCGAGAACCTGAAGCTGCGCCTGGGGTTGTTCGGCGCCGAGGCCTGCAGCGAGCGGATGCGCGCCCAGATCGAAGCCCGCCTGCCCATCACGGCCACCGACAACTACGGCCTCACCGAGGTGTTGGGCCCGGGCGTCGCCGGAGAGTGCGAGCGCCGCGACGGCATGCACATCGCCGAAGACCACTTCGTCGTCGAATGCCTCGACCCGGCCAGCGGCGCGCCGGTCGCCGACGGCGAGGTGGGGGAGCTCGTGCTCAGCGCCGTCACGCGCGAGTGCTCGCCGGTGCTGCGCTACCGCACCCGCGACCTGACGACGCTCACGCACGCGCCCTGCGCCTGCGGGCGCACGCTCGTGCGCATGGGCAAGGTCGTGGGCCGCGCCGACGACATGTTCATCATCAGCGGCGTCAACATCTTCCCCTCGGCCATCGAGAAGGCGCTCTTCGAGATCGAGGGCCTGGAGCCCCATTACCAGATCGTGCTCGACCGCAAGGGCTCGCGCGACACCTTTGAGGTACACGCCGAGGTCACCGCGGCGCTCTTCAACGGCTGCCTGGACGACCTGCGCGCCTTCGAGCAGCAGGTCGGCGAGCGGCTGCGCTCGGCTCTGCTCGTGCGCCCCAAGGTCAGGCTGGCCGAGCCGGGCTCGCTCGCGCGCACCGCGGGCAAGGCCCAGCGGGTGATCGACCACCGGCCCGGCTGAAGGCCCGGATCACGGCGTTTCGAAGTCGATCAACCCCGCCTCGTTGATGCGCACGCACGCGTCCACCACGTCGGCGTCAAGGGCCGTCCCCCGCAGCCGCTTGATCTCCTCTATGGCCGCCTCCAGGCCCAGCGCCGAGCGGTAGGGCCGCGGCGACGACATCGCTTCCACGATGTCGGCGACGGCGACGATGCGCGCCTCGAGCATGATGTCGTCGCCGCCGAGCCCGTCGGGGTAGCCGCTGCCGTCGAGACGCTCGTGGTGCTGGTGGACGATCGTGGGGATCGGCCCCAGGTACTCGAGGGGCTTGAGGATCGCGTGCCCCACCTCCGAGTGCAGCTTGACCACGCTGAATTCGGTGTCGTTCAGCAGCCCGGGCTTGGTGAGGATGTCGACGGGCACCGCCGCCTTGCCCACGTCGTGGACGGCGGCGGCGAACGAGATCGTCGCCACCTGCGCTTCGGGAAGGCCGAGCTCCACGGCGATCAGCTCGGCCAGCCTCGCGACGCGGCGCTCGTGCCCGGCCGTATAGGGGTCGCGCAGCTCGCCGACCGCCGCCAGGGCCTTCGTGGTCGCTTCCAGCAGCCGCTCGGCGCTCACGTCGCGCACCGTGCCGAAGATGGCCGTCTCGCCGTCCCAGACGCCGCGGCTCACGCGCGTCTCCACGGGGATCATGCGTCCCGCCTTGCTGACCAGCGGGATGGTGCACATGTCGGCGTCGCCGGCGAGCATCTCGGCGACGACGCGCAAGACGTCGTCGCGGCTGGCTTCGGGGTGGAAGTCGAGGACGTTCATGGCGAGGCTCTCGCTCGCGGCGTAGCCCAGGCGGCGCTCCACGGCCGGGTTCACGTAGACCACGCCGCCATCCTCGGCGAGGACGAAGAGCATGTCCTGACTGGCCGCGAAGAACTGCCGGAGATTGGCCTCGCTGGCGCGCAGGCGCTCGTCGGCCTGCGCCTTGGCGATGGCGAACCCGACCTCCCGGCCGATGGCCTGGAGCAGCGTCTTCTCTTCGTCGGAAAACGCGTGCCGCGTGCGGCTGACGACGTTGAGGGCGCCGACCACGTCTGCGCGGTGCAGGAGGGGGACGCTCGCCACGGACTTCCAGCCCCAGCGTGCGGCGTGGTCTGGCCGCAGGCGCTCGTAGTTCACAAGGAACAGGGGCTCCTGATCGAGGAAGAGGGTGCGGTACGGGGCCACGTCGATGTCGACCGTGCCGACCTGGTCGATGAAGTCCGCCGGCAGATACTGGTGGTAGCGCACCGTGGCCATGCGCGCCCCGGGCTCGACGACGTAGATGCCGCCGCCGTCGAAGCCCATCACAACGATGGTGGCGTCGAGGACCTCGCGCATGGCCGCCTGCAGGTCGTCGGTGCGGTTCACCGCAAGGACGATGCGGCTCAGTGCGTCGAGCCCCGTCGCCGCCTCGAGGCGTTGGTCGGTGGGTGCTGTCATCTCCCCTCCCGGGAACGTGGCTCAGCGAAACGCCGGCCGGCCGTGGCCCGGCACAGAGAACGACCGGCGATACGAGCCCCCGCTTCGTACCGCCGGCCACAGGCGAAACCG
>JBAXRL010000511.1:0-3034 GCA_037131205.1 Actinomycetes bacterium
CGCAGCGAGCCGGTGATGACGCCGGTGCCCTGCAGATACGGGATGTTGTAGAGCCCGCCGATGTCGGCCTTGCCCTCCTCGATGGGCGTGTACGACTCGCCCAGGGCCTGGCGGACGGTGACCTCCTGGCCGTTCTGGATGACCGTGCGCGGCCCGAGGGTGTGGGAGATCTCGTGCATGAGCACCCAGTCGAAGTAGGTCTGATAGGCCATCGACTTGACCGCCTTGGGGGCCATGACCACTTTGCAGAGCGGCACCAGAACGGTGGTGCGTCGGGCCTTGAGGTAGTTGCCCATCATGACCTTCTTCGCGCCCTTTGCCGCCCACACCTTGGGGTCGTTGGGCAGGCTGAAGGCGACCGGCTCCATGACCGCCCGTCCCTGGCCGCTGCGACGGATGTCGTCGGCCAGCTCGATGGGGGTCATGGTCCCGGTCTGATCGGGGCGGTACTCGGCGGGCACGGGCAGGTTCTTCTGCAGGTCGGGCACGGCGGCCTTGAACTTGTCCAGCGTGGCCGCGGATGACTTGTCCACGAGCAGCAGGTTGATCTTGTAGAACGCCTTCTGGCCGCTGAGCTGATCGTCGTAGGTCTCGAGCGGGCCGATGCTGACGTCGAGGTTCGCGTCCAGGTCGAGCCAGGCGATGTCGGCGTCGAAGTAGTCGTCGGTGCGCAGCGCCTGCGCCCTCAGGTTCAGGTACGTGGTCAACGATGCGTTCTGGCTGAGAGCCGCGGCCTCATCCAGCAGGTCGGCGGTCGGACCCACGTAGGCCGCGTACACCTCGTGATACGGCACGGTGACCAGCGCGTCCCCGGAACGACGGACCACGGTGTAGGGATCGAGCAGCTTGGCCTTCTCGTCGGGGTGGGCGGCGATGTACGCGTCCAGCTCGGCCGCGGTCAGGTCGGTGGGGAACACGTAGGCCCCCAGCGGGCGCGCCTGCGAGCCGATGAAGGGAGCGAAGTTGTCGAAGCGGTCCCACACACCGTAGTTGGCGTCCATCATCTTGCGCGCCGACTTCTGCGGCTCGCTGGTGGCGCCGGCCAGAGACTCGAAGATCGGCAGACCGTCGGGGGCGACCTGCTGCCAGAAGGCCTGGTCCATGTAGACGGCGGCCTGCTTCAGCTTGTCCACGACGGCGAGCTCCCATGAGGCGAGCCCCGCCTCAAGCGAGCTCTTCGACATGTCGATGTACTTCAGCTTCGCCGCCCGCTCGACCACGTCGGGGGCGATCGCCGTGGGTGCGATGGTCGGGGTGGCGTTCGGCCCCGGCGTGCGCCTTTCGCCGCCGCCGGCCGGCGCCGGCGCTATGCCCACTGCCGTCGCAAGCACCGCCGCGGCAAGGAGAGCCGCCAGGAGCGCGCTCCGCGCGACCGCGCCTCGTCTCGATCTCAACTGCTCCATGTGTCCTCTCCCCTGCGTCGTCAGGCGGCAGCCGCCGCCCGTACCTACCGCATCGGTATCGGCATGCCGCGAGGCGAACTTGAGGCGGCGGGAAGTCGGCCGGCGGCGGTCGCCGGGCGGTCAGCCGGGGCTGGAAGAAGCCACTCCCCGACCCAGAGCGTGAGCTTCCACCCCAGCCACGCCCCCGCGATGCAGCCGACGAAGCCGCAGATGAGGCTCACCCAGGAGAAGGCGCTCACGTGGAACAGCACGACGGGCAGGTAGCCGCCGATGATGCCGCCGACCATCCGTCCGATGTAGATCGTCAGCTTCTCCACGCGCGGGGCCTGCTGGCGGCCGGCGGCCGGCGGCGGCGCCGCCGGCACGATGCTGAGACGCCCGACCCCTGGACCTTCATATCGTAGACGATGCCGGGGTCGAGGCTGACCACCCTGAGCGGCCAGTCGGGGATCCGCTGGGGCAGGCCGGCGCCGTCGAGATAGGCGGCGGGCACCGGAAGCGCCACGCCGTCGGCCAGGTCGGCGAGGATGGCCTCGTCGCCGACCCTCGCGATGTCGGCGCTGGCCCAGGTCTGGGCGAAGCCGTCGAAGCCGGTGACGACGACGCTGTAGCCCTTGGCGGCGAGCGCCGCGTTGAACGTCTCCCGATCGTTGTCGTCGAAGTAGCCGACCAGCGTCTTCAGCAAGACGCCCTGGTAGGCGGGGCCATCGACGATGGTCACGCGGCGGTGCTTCCTGGCCGCCCAGGCGGCGTGGACCGATCGTCCTGTCGGCGCCGCCTTGAGGGATCCCGGGGCCGCTGGGACCGCCGACCGATCAGGGTTGGGCGTACGTGCCGGTCTCACAGGCGCTGCTGTACGCAACCGTGCCGGCATAGCAGTCGGCGGCTCCCGAGCCGCCGCCGACGACGGCGCCGGCCTCATCGTCGGTGAGCGGCCCGTCGCCGCCCAGGGGTGTGGCCTCGGGCTTCTCGTAGGGGGGATTCTGGGCGTCGGTCATTCTGCAACCTCCTCGTACGTTTGAGTGTGAGCGGATGCCGGGGCCGGAGCAAGCCCGGAGCCGGCGTCGGTCGGGTAGAGCCGGCTCTCGGGGAAGAGGCCGGCGGCTACGGCCGCCTCGCAGTACCAGTGGGCGGCCCAGAGATCCCTGGCGGCGTAGTAGTTGTGCGCGATGCAGCCGGCCAGGCAGACGCGCTTCATGAGGCAGCGGCCGCAGACGCCGCCAAGCCGCTGCGGCAGACCCTCGCGCAGCTCGTTCAGCACGGCGGCGTTCTCCCAGACCTCGGCGAGGGGGTCGCGGGCGGCGTGCCCGAAGACCATCTCGGGGGCGAAGGCGCCGACGCCGCAGAGCGCGTAGGAGCCGTCGGCGAGCAGGCCCATCATGCCGAGGATGCCGCAGCGCCCGCAGCCGTCGCTGTGCTCGTCGTGCCCGTAGAGGCGGCCGAGCGGGCGAAAGGCCGGGGGCTGGTGGTAGAAGACGTGCACCTTCGCAGCCGGGACGAGCTCCTCCTCGACCCAGCGGCCGGTGGCGACAAGCTCCGCGATGTCCAGCGTCTCGCCGCTCTCGTGGAGGGCGGCGCCGCGCTGCGCCGGCATCACGACGTTGAACTTGAGCGAGCCGGCGCCGACCTCC
>JBAXRL010000512.1:0-3032 GCA_037131205.1 Actinomycetes bacterium
CGATCATGCACTCCTCACGGTCGAGCAGGAGCTTGACCGGGCGCCGCGTCTTCTGCGCCATGTACGCCGTGACCGGCTCGAGGATGAACTCCGTCTTGCCGCCGAACGAGCCGCCCATGGGCGCCTTGATCACCCTGACGCGGTGGTAGTCCAGACCCAGGAGGTCGGCCACGACCGTGCGCGCGCCGTACACGCCCTGGCTCGTGCTCCACACGGTCAGACCCCCGGTACTGTGGGGCTGCGCCACGCAGACGTGCGGCTCGAGCGCGGCGTGGTGGATCCGCGGGGTGCTCGTCGTGCTGCTGAGCACTACTGCGTCCGGCGACGACTCGACGCCGCGCCCGCACTCCTCCTCGTGCTCGAAGAACACGTTGCCGCCCGGGTGGATGGGCAGGTCGTCGCGGCGCTGCGCCTCCTCGGTGGTGAGGAGCGCCGGCAACTCGGTGTACTCGACGTCGATGAGGGCGACCGCGGCCGCGGCGATGGCCTGGCTGGTCGCCACGACCGCGGCGACGCGGTCGCCGACAAAGCGCACGTGTTCGCTGAAGAGCGTCTCGTCCCGTGGGCAGAGCTCCTGCTCCGGCGTGAGCCGGGCGCGGCAGTACACGTCGGCCGGCGTGTTGAGGTGCGAGAAGACCCTGACGACCCCCGGCAGCGCCTCGGCGGCGCGGGCGTCGATGCTCGTGACCATGCCGTGCGGGATGGGGCTGAGCAGGAGCTTTGCGTACAGCATGCCGGGCAGTTGGATGTCGCTGCCATAGACGAGCTCACCGGTGACCTTCTGCGCCGCGTCGTGTACCGGGTACGTCTTCCCCACGTACTGCAGATCCTGCGTCAATCTGTCTCCTCGTCTTCAGGCGGGTTTCGGAGTCTATCAACTCCCATAACCGGCCGTCGGTCTGGTCGCCGAGCTCGATCGCGCGTCAGATCAGGCTCGCCGGGGGTCGCTCTTCGGGCTTGCTCTCCGCGAACCACTGTTCAAAGTCGGTGCGGCAGCGCTGCGCCGCCGGGGCCGCGCAGGCGCCGCCGGCGGAGGTGCAGAGCAGCTCCGGCGGCAGGCTGCGGCCGATCTTGTCGGCCACGTCGATGGCTTCGTGCAGCGGCAGCACCGCTTCATGGCCGGCCAGCGCCAGGTCGGCGAACACGTGCGCCATACACGTAGCGGCGATGATGCGGCTGCGGCACGGCTGGCAGAGGCCCCCCGGCATGGGGTCGCACGGCATGCCGGTGAAGGCCTGCAGCGCCAGCGAGGCCGCGTTCTCGACGTGTTCGGGCGAGCCGCCGGCCATCTCGACGATAGCGGCGGCGGCCATGGCGCCGCAGGTGCCCGCCTCGCCGCTGCAGCCGGTGACCTCGCCGGTCGGCGCCGAGCGCGTGTACGAGATGGCGCCGATGCCACCGGCGACGAAGAGCCCGCGCAGCAGGTCGTCGTCGCTCAGACCGCGGGCGTCCTGCACGGCGCTCATGGCGGCGTAGATGTAGCCGGCGCCGCCGCCCATAGGGCCCGGCACCACGACGACTCCGGGGATGCCGGAGCCGGCCCCGTAGGCCCACTTGATGGTCTGCGCCGTGACCCCGTCGGTCACGGCTCGGCCCGACGCGGCGTGATCTGCCCAGCGGCCGGCGAAGTCGGGCTTGAATGGGCTCGTGGGGACGACGAGGTCCTCGTCGTACACGGCGCGCGTCTGCCGGCGCATGAGGCCCGCCAGCACGCGCATGCGCTCGATGATCCGCGCCCGCGACCACCCCGAGGCGTCCATCTCGTACTGCACGGCGACCTCCCACAGCGGCAGGTCTTCGTGCTCTGCGATCTCGCGCCAGCGGGCCATCGTGTCGAACAGTTGGGGCTTGCGATCGAACGGGGAGATCACGGGCAACAGGGGCCTGAGCACGGCGACCGTGACTCCCGGCAGGTCCTCCATGAGCAGACCGCCGAGGGCCACGAGGTCCGGCTCGCCGGCCAACATGAAGGCGTGCAGCACACCAGGACCGGCGACGAAGCCCTCGTGGCTATCCACCAGCTCGGGCAGGTTGCGCACGAGCGCCACGAGCTGCTCCGCGCCGATCCGCCACTGGGCGTCGAAGACCAGGAGAGCGTAGGCATCGCCGATGGTATGCAGCGGGAAGCCGTTGACGGCGACCGTCTCCACCATGCCGCCACCGGTGGAGTTGCCGACCAGCTCCGCCTCGCGACCGCTGCGACCGGTGAGGACGAACTTGACGGCGTTCGGATGGTCGCTCTCAGCGAGCTCCGTGAGCTCGAACGACACCTCGGCGCCGGCCTCCTCCGCAAGCTCGTAGGCGCGGAACAGGCGCTCGTCGTCGGGCTCGAAGCCGAGGACGCCGCCGACCATGGCGCGGTCCTCGGCCATGATCCCGAAGGTTCCCGCGAACGAGCCGCGCTCGTCGAGCAGGATGCGGATGCGGGCCGGCGGCTCGCCGAGAAGCTGACCGGCCAGGAGGCCCAGTCGGCAGGGCCCGGCGAAGTGCGAGCTCGAGCCGGGCTGCATGATGGGGCCGAAGACGTCGTTGAAGAGCTCGGGGTAGGCGGCGACGGTCATCGCGTCAGCCCTCCACGGCGCTGCCGAAATGCCGGCCGCCGATCTCCAACCAGGCGCCCAGCTCGCGCTCCCTGGCCCTGGTGTACACGTGATGCGCGGCGGCGAGATCCTCGATGGCGATGCCCAGCGACTTGAACAGCGTGATCTCGTCGGGCGAGGTGCGCGCCGGGGCCCTGCCCAGGAGCACCTCGCCGATCTCGCCGACGATGTGGTCGTCGCCGATGAGGCCTTCGCCCTTGGGGATGAGGAGCTCGCCGGCCTCGCTGAGCAGCGACTCGCGGCGGTCCGCGTACAGGCGGGCGCCGGCGACGAGTGCGGAGTCGAGCTCCCGGGTCGCCGGCGTGTAGGCGCCCACGGCGTTGATGTGGGCGCCGGCGCTGACCCAGGCGCCGAGAACGACCGGCTCGGTGGCCGACGTCGTCGTGCAGATCAGGTCGGCGCCGGCGACCGCTTCCTCTCCGGTGGCGGCGA
>JBAXRL010000513.1:0-3030 GCA_037131205.1 Actinomycetes bacterium
ACCCGAGGCAGGACGCTCACACCGCTACCTCCACGACCTCCTCGGAGATCGATGGGGGAATGGGCTCATCGTGTGCTTCGAGGCTCTCCAGATACGCGTGGATGGCCTCTTGGATGTTCTGCAGTGCATGCGCGCGCGTCGCCCCCTGGGAGACGCACCCCGGCAGAGACGGCGCCTCAGCCACGAAGACCCCATCTTCGTCTTGTTCCACGAGGACGCGGTACTTCATCGTTGCCTCCCGTTTCGCGGATTCTCAAGAGACATGATACCCGTCGAAGCGCTGCGCGACTGCCGCCGCACCCGGGCCTGCGCCGACGACGAACTGTGGGAGTACGGCAGGATTTGCCGCATGAACCGTGTCATGCAGCCGTACCTCGAGGCTGTCGCGTGACTGTGGTGCACCCTGGTGAGGGGGTCACTGGCGCCACTCTGGACTGTCCGAAAAGATTCGCACATAATGACAAGTGCAAATCATTTCGGTCACACGGGAGCCTGATGACTCTCTCCGACACAGACAGGGCGCTTGCGCTCGTGCGCTCCACAGGCGCGATCCGCCCCCGCGACCTGGTAGCCGCGGGCATCTCCCCCCGCCTCCTCGGGAGGCTCATGGAGCGCGACCTTGTGGAGCGTGTCGGTCGGGGGCTCTACCGGGCCAATCCCGCGCAGGTCACCGAGAACCACGGTCTTGTTCTGGCCGCACAGGCGGTCCCTGGTGGGGTGGTCTGCCTGCTGAGCGCGCTGCGTTTTCACGGCCTCACCACGCAACTCCCATTCGAGGTCTGGATGGCCATCGACAGACACGCGGCGAAGCCCAGGGTCCGCTTTCCGCAACTGCGCATCATGCGGTTTTCGGGTTCCTCGTTCAGCGAGGGAGTGGACGAGCACCTCATCGAGGGCGTGAACGTGAGGGTCTACAGCGCGGCCAAGACCGTCGTCGACTGCTACAAGTTCCGCAACAGGATCGGCGTCGATGTCGCCGTTGAGGCGTTGCGCGACTGCCGGGGGGCCGGCCACTGCGATGACGCCGACCTGCTGCGATACGCCACGGCGTGTCGCATGAGGACCGTGATGCAGCCGTACGTGGAAGGCGTCGGGTGACCGCTCGGCGCCCGTCGGCCGACCTCTCCGCGTCGGTCCACAGACGGCTCCTCAACATCTGCGCCAAGACTGGTGAGGACCCACACGAACTGTTCGCCCGGTTCGCACGCGAGCGCTTCCTGTACCGGCTCTCGGTGTCTGAGCAGCAGCGGTTCTTCGTGCTCAAGGGGCCACGCTGTTCGCGGTGTGGGAGGGCTCGCCGCACCGAGCCACCCGAGACATCGACCTTCTCGGGCTCCTTGCAGGCGAAGAGCACGTGCTCCGCGAAGCGTTCGGCGAAATCTGCGCCGCAGCGGTCGAACCCGACGGTCTGGTGTTCGATGGTGCGACCATGCGCTTCACCACGATCCGGGAGCGCGAAGCGTATGCCGGAACGCGCCTGAAGATGATCGCCCGCCTGTCCACGGCCCAGCTGCCGGTCCAGGTCGACGTGGGCTTCGGAGACGCCGTGACCCCGGCTCCTGAGCGCGTGACTCTGGAGACGATCCTCGACTTTCCTGCCCCGGTGCTTCGCGCCTACCCCATGCCCACGGTGATCGCCGAGAAGGTCCACGCCATGGTCAGCCTGGGCTTTCGCAACAGCCGCATGAAGGACCTGCTGGACGTCAGCATCCTCGCCGAGCGCTTCGACATGGACGGAGCCACGCTCGTGGAGGCGATCCGAGCCACGGCCGTTCGCAGAGCGACCGTGTTGCCGGACGCGCTTCCCGCACCGCTCGTGCAGGGCTTCGTCGAGGATCGCGAGAAGCAGATGCAGTGGAGCAGCTTCATCTCGCGCAACCGTCTCGTGGCGGGCTCGCTCGGCGAGGTGGTCGCCGCTCTGCGGCGTTTTCTCGCCGAGCCGTACCTCGCCGCGGCGCGCGGCGAGCCGTTCGCCAAGCACTGGCCCGCCGGAGGGGCGTGGGGCTGACGCAAGGGGTCTGATGCCGGCCGATCACAGGGAGATCGCCTTCGAGGGGCTGATCCTCCCTCGGAACCAGAAGCGCAGCCCAGCGGTCCCCTTATTGTCCCATTACCTCTTATGTTTTTGTGTTTTAGCGATGGTATGAGACACTACCGTCATGGACGACTCCAACCCACTCGATCTGCTCGACTACCTGCACCTCAAGGGCGTCGTGCGGGCGCGCGACGTCGAAGCCATCGGCATCCCGCGCAAGTACCTGAGCCGGCTGGTCGAGCGCGGCCAGGCGGAGCGCATCGGCCGCGGCCTGTACATGGCCGCGGACGCGGAGTGGGAGCCGCACCACTCCCTGGCCGCCGTGGCGGCGCGCGTGCCTCACGGCGTCGTCTGTCTGCTCTCCGCATTGCTCTTCCACGAGCTGACGAGCGAGCTCCCACGCGAGACGTGGCTGGCCATCGGCGCCACGGCCTGGCGGCCGCAGCTTGCGCCCGTGCCGGTGCGGGTCGTTCGCTTCTCGGCAGCAGCACTCTCCACCGGCGTTGAAGACCACCTCATCGAGGGCGTACCCGTGCACATCACAAGCCCTGCCAAGACGGTGGTCGACTGCTTCAAGTTCCGCCACAAGATCGGCGTGGAGATCGCCATCGAGGCGCTGCGCGATTGCCGCCGCAAGCGGGCCTGCACCAACGACGAGCTCATGGAGCATGCCGCTGTGTGCCGCATGACCAACGTGATGCGGCCCTACCTCGAGGCTGTCGCGTGACCAGGCGAACGCGACGGCAGAGTGCCGCTCCCGCACAACGCCGCCAATCCCTCTGTCCGCCCAACCCCAGCAGCCGTCACCCGAGTGGTTGACAAACGTGGATAACTATTGACATTTGTCAGTATCTCATCATACTCATACACATGAGCATCCCACGTGGCATGACCAACAGGGCACTCCTCGTTGCGCACGAGCTCGGCGCCGTGCGTGTGAGCGACCTTCGCGCGCGGGGCATCCACCCTGAAGCGCTGCGGCGCCTGGTGCATCG